>JANXQR010000577.1 GCA_025353435.1 Acidobacteriota bacterium
GAGCAGTTCGATCATCTGCCGTGTCCCCTCGGATCGGCCATGCCGCAGGTTCAACGCCTGCCACAGCTGATCGAAGGATGCCGGCCATCGCCCCGCCTGACCGAACCAAATGCGGGGCATGGAAAAGTGGAAAGCAAACAACGCTTACCACTTTTCCACGCCCCCGACTGCGGCTATCTGACTAACTCGATAACTGCGCTACACTAACAATCTCCCTGGTACAAAAGATCGGGCAGGCCAAGAGCCATGAGGGACTGTCTCACTATGGGCTCTATGACACAGTGGTGGCGAGGGAATGAAATAGTCTTAGTGTTCCCGTGTTGGAATCCCATTATCATTTTCCTTACGGCAAAGGTGCTGCATTCTCGAGTGTGGGGAAAAGTGCGGCTGTGCTCTCTGGGGTTGGTGGCAATTGCATTCCATCCCAAGTCTGGTGATTGTAGGAATTGAATAGCAGAACAGGGGCTTGATCATTTCCACATTTCTCAATATCGCTTTGCTGGTGATCGGCTCACTTGCGACTCTGGCGGCATTTGGCGGGCGGACCTGGAAGGAAGGCCCTGAACCGATCCCCGAGAGGGTCACTGCTCGAGGGTGGGTATCGCTCTTATGCTTGGTAGTTGCGCTTGTCCCCCTTTAGTACGTGAGCGCTACGTGAACCACAGGTCTTAGGAAGCCGGAGCAGCTTCGCTTTGCAGTTTGGCGAGTCTGGCCTTCTGATCGAGCTTCCTCCGGTCAGGCAGCCAGAAGGATAGATCGCTATCGGGTGTGAGGGGCAGTCGGTGAGCGGTTGCGTCACAAGAAGATATGCGGATCGATGCCCGGCCGCCTGCAGGTCGACGTGAAACGGAAGCGGTGGCGGTGGTTCGGCCGCACCGGGTTTTTGCCGTCGAAGAGGCTGGTTTTTGACTTGGTATCGCGCCCTTTACCTTGGAAGGGTGCGCCGAGCCCCCATTCCCGAGCGGTGGGGTGTGTCACCAGGTGTCCGCCGCTTTTTTGGGTAACAAACGCTTCTTACATCTGACGGACCAGGATTTCCGAAAAAAAACAGAAATCCGCTCAAATTTCGCATCCAACCTGCGGCACAGAGCGGATGCCTTCAACTATCTGATCCAGCGGTAGTGGTGCAGTTTCAAACTGCACCACTACCGAATCCAGCAGCAGCTTGGAGTTTTGGCGAGGTGGACCTCTATAATTGTGCTGTCTGGCGGGAATCCTGGGCTGGGCGGTGCTCGCATGGCACTGTCGTGGACAGACGGGTTCAAATGCCGGCGTTTTTTCGGATGAATCATCGCCGCTCCATCATCGGAACCTTGCTGTCGCTGCTTGTTCTCTGCTTGCCCGCGGTCCGGGCACAAGACGGGTTACGAGGGGCACTGTCTCGGCATGCGGAAATCTTGTCCTGCGCACCTGGATCCGGACAAGATTTGGCGATTGCCGATTTCGACAATGATGAAAAGCCGGATGGGGCGATTCTCTCGCAGGCCGGCGTCCTGAACGAGCAAGGTCTCTTCCGCATTGAACTTCATCTAAGCGCGGACAAGAACTTTGCGATTACATTCTCCACGGCGGAACCGGGCCTCGCGATTTCGGCTCTTGACGTAAACGGGGACGGCGCTCCTGACATCGTGGTCGAGAAGGCATTCACGCGTCAACGTGTCCTGGTTTATTTGAACGATGGACACGGCGCGTTTCGTCAGGCAAGGAGTGAAGACTACCCTTTGCCGGATCCTTTCGCCCCGCAATGGGGTGGCAGGCTGACGCAGTACCTGCCCCCGGTTTGCCTTCCGTCCACGCGTGGTTTCGAAGTCACGCGCCCGCAACGTATATCGATCATCAGGGCGAACGGTTTGCGGCCTCTCAGCTTCTGGCCTGAAGCCCTATTGGCTCAATCCGGTCCTCGCGCACCGTCAGCCCCGCGCGCACCCCCTTTCTTCCTCTCTCTCTAAGCTTCCTTCCAGTCGGGCAGTTCGCGCGTGCAGCGTTTCCATGGCATCTGACGCATCCTTCTGCGGGTCCATACCGCAGACGCGCTGCCCCGTCCAAGGCACCACGATATTCCGAGAGAGATGAAATGAAATTGAAGCGCACGTTGTTTGCCCGGGCTGCCTGGCTGCTCGGCCTCCTCTTAGCCTCTGCGTTTAGCGCCTGTCACGAACAACCGGCTCTGACCGCGGCGACCGTGAATCACCAGGCTGCTCGCAACCCCGTCGAGTTTGTTGCCGTTGCAGCCCAGACGATCGATGACCACCTGGATCTCAGTGCGAAAGTACAGGCGGATCCCGCGCGCATGTTTCGTGTTTTTGCTCCAGCGAGCGGCCGGGTGCTTGAAATCACAGTGAAGCCCGGTGACTCGGTAAGGCGGGGCGAAGCGCTCGCCAGCATCGACAGCGCCGATGGCGCATTGGCACAATCCGAACTGACCAAGGCAGAGATCGAAGCGCAACGCGCGCAACGCGGGGCGGATCGTGAGAAGGTGCTGTTCGATCATGGGGCCGTCGCCGAAAAGGACTATATTGACGCGAAAGCCGCAGCCGATTCCGCGACAGCGGAACTGACGCGCGCCGAGCGACGCCTGGAATCGCTCGGCATGGGTCCGGATTCAGCGACTGACCGCATCCCCCTGCTCGCCCCGGGCCGTGGGATCGTCCTGAGCGTCGGGGCTGCTGCCGGCGAGTTTTCGAAATCGCTCGACAATTCCGACCCGCTTATGACAATTGCCGATCTGTCATCGGTCTGGGTGGTGGGCGATGTGTTCGAGAAAGACATCGCCAAGGTCCAACCCGGCACTCCTGTAAAGGTCACGATGGATGCGTTTCCCGGGCAGCAGTGGGCCGGGATGATCGACTCGATCGCTGGAGGCTTGGATCCGGTGACGCGCACTCTCAAAGTCAGAGTGGCATTGAAAAACCCGGGCGACAGGATGAAGCCCGAAATGTTCGCAACGATTCATCTGGGTCTCGGCAGACACACCGCCGTTATGGTGCCGTCCTCCGCGGTGATTCACGAAGGGCAGAACACGGTTGTACTGGTGGACAACGAAGGTAAGCCCGAGAAGCGGAACGTAACGACAGGGCAAGCGGTGGACGGAAAGGTCGAAATCACTTCAGGCCTGCAGACCGGCCAGAAAGTCGCGGGAAATGGCGCCGAACTCCTGTCCGGCGGCACAAGTCAGCCATGAAGCGGATGATTCGAACCATTCTGCAGTATAGGGTGATCGCGTTCATCGCGATGGTGGCGTGGGTGGCTGCGGGCGTTTGGGCTGTGATGGGCCTCGACATCGAAGCCTATCCCGACCCGTCGCCGCCGCTCGTCGAAGTGATCACCCAGAACCCGTCTTGGTCGGCCGAGGAGATGGAACAGCAGGTCACGGTTCTGATCGAAACCGCCCTCAACGGAATCCCTCATCTTGAATACGTCCGCTCCACCAGCCTGTTCGGTTTGAGCGATGTAAAGATGTATTTCGACTTCGATTCGGACTATTACTCTGACCGCCAGGAGGTCCTGAATCGCCTTCAGACAGTGATGCTGCCGCAAGGATTGCAGCCCCAGCTTTCTCCGTGGTCAGCCGTGGGCGAAATTTACCGCTACCAGCTCAAGGGGCCCGGCTACAGCCTGAACGACCTCAAGGCCACTCAGGATTGGTTCGTGGTGCGCGAATTGAAGCAGGTGCCTGGCATTATCGATGTCAGCACCTTCGGGGGCACCACCAGGCAGTACCAGGCCGAAATCGACCCCAAAAAGCTCCTGCAGTACAACGTCACGCTTCCGCAAGTGATGGCCGCTATTACCGGCAGCAACCAGAACGTTGGCGGCAACTACTTGGAGATCGGGGATCAGAGCGTCAACGTGCGCGGGGTGGGTCTGCTGCACGACATAGGAGAAATGGGCGCGGTGCTGATTGCCGAGCACAACGGCATTCCCGTGTACTTGCGCGACGTAGCCGATGTAAAGGAAGGGAATCAGCCGCCGCTGGGCCGCGTGGGCAAAGACGACCAGAACGGTATTGTGAAGGGTACCGTGCTTCTGCAGCGCGGGGAGCAGTCGTTGACTGCGCTCAAGGCCGTCCGCGAGAAGATCAGGGCGCTGAATTCCGGCCTGCTGCCCAAAGGCATGAGCGTCGAGACAATCTACGATCGAACGTCCCTGATCAGCACCACGACCGACACGGTATGGCATATTGTGCTCACCGGGCTTGCGCTGGTGACGCTGCTTCTGCTGGTCTTCCTCGGAGACGTTCCACTCGCGATGGTCACGGCCCTGACGATTCCGTTCGCGGTGCTGTTCGCCTTCGGACTCATGTCCGCAACTGGACACTCCGCGAATCTCATATCCATCGGAGCTATCGATTTTGGCATCATCGTCGACTCCGCCATTGTTGTGCTCGAAAACATCTACCGGCGCCTGCACGAAGCCACCAGCGACGAGCACCGCCTCGACTTGATCGCGGAGGCAAGTTCGGAGGCTGCCAGGCCGGTGCTGTTCTCTACCCTCATCATCCTGGTCGCCTTTATTCCGCTCTTCACCATGAAAGGCGTTCCGGGGCGCATCTTCTCTCCCATGTCCCTGACCTACAGTTACGCGTTGACGGGGGCGCTGCTGTTTGCGCTTCTGTTTGCACCAGTGCTTGCTTCTTTCCGCCGGTCGGTACGTAGCGGGCACACCGCGGACCCACGTTTCATGCGCTGGCTCAAGCATCACTACGAGCGGATTCTCATCCGTGCGGTGCGGAGCCGGAAGATCATTCTTCCCGCATCGATCGTGCTGCTGATCGCGGCGCTGTCATCCTTCCTCAGCCTCGGTGGTGTGTTCATGCCCCCGCTGGAAGAAGGCAACTTGTGGATCCGCGCCACGCTCCCGCAGGATGTTTCCCTCGACTATTCGGCCAGCATTGCCGATCAGATGCGGCGCATTCTCGGTTCCTTTCCCGAGGTCGCGCAGGTGGTGTCGCAGGTGGGCCGGCCGGATGACGGGACCGACACGACGACCTTCAACAATATTGAGTTTGAGGTCGACCTCAAGCCCCAATCGCAATGGAAAACGGCGCACACCAAGGATGAACTGATCGACCGGATGAACGGCGAACTCGTCAAGTTTCCCGGTATCTCGTTCAACTTTTCCCAGAACATTCAGGACAACGTTGAAGAGGCCATGTCGGGGGTCAAGGGTGAAAACTCGCTCAAGCTCTTTGGCGACGACATTCAGACCCTGGCGGAGACAGCCGGCAAGATTGTAGAAACGATGAACAAGGTTCCGGGCATCACCGATCTCGCCGTACTCACGGAAACGGGCCAACCCAATTTAATCATCTCCATCGACCGCGGCGCCGCAGGCCGCTACGGTCTGATGGCGTCCGACATCAACACCGCGGTGCAGGCCGCCATCGGCGGCGCAGCAGTCACCCAGATACTCGAAGGCGATCGCCGCTTCGACTTCGTGGTGCGCTATCAGCCACAGTATCGCCAGAACGTCGATGAGATGCGCAATATCCTGCTGCCCACGGCCGACGGTGGCCGCGTGCCGCTTGGCCAAGTCGCCAGCATCGGATTTCGCGAAGGCGCTTTCATGATCTATCGCGAAAACGGACGCCGCTACATCCCCGTCAAATTCAGCGTTCGGGGCCGTGACCTCGCAGGCACCATCGCCGAGACCCAGCAGAAGCTCGACCAGACCGTTCATCTCCCCGCGGGTTATCACTTCGAGTGGGCCGGCGAGTACGACAGTCTCCGCAAGGAGCAGCGCCGGCTCGCCGTCATCATTCCCATCACCATCGCTGTCATCTTCGGCCTGCTTTACGTTTCATTCAATTCCATACGCGATGCGCTGGCGGTCATGTCGGTTCTCCCCTTCGGCATCGCGGGCGGTGTTCTATCTCTGCTCATCTCGGGAACCCCCTTCAGCATCTCAGCGGCCGTTGGCTTTGCATCGATCATCGGCGTTGCCACTCTTGGCGGCATTGTTTTTGTCGCCGGAATTCGCCGCGCCGAAGCCCACGAGCGTGGGATGCAGCACTCCATCATCCGCGCCAGCGTGGGCGAGTTGCGGGCGGTGCTCATGACCTGCCTTGCCGCTGGACTCGGGTTGCTCCCGGCGGCCTTGTCTCACGGGATCGGCGTGCAGGCGCAGCAGCCTCTTGCGCGGGTTGTGGTCGGCGGAATGGTCACCACCCCCTTCGCCATCCTCATAGTCGTTCCGATCATCGCAACCCTCGGATTGGTCACCAAACGAGCGATGGAAGCGGAGGCGTAACCCATCATGAAGGTATCCCGCTTGTTTTCGCTTTCCGCTCCAAGGACTCCAGCCATCTTCGCCGCTCTCGTGCTTTGCACCTGTGTGGCAAGCGCGCAGGATCATCCAACTTATACGTGGGACCAGATTCACGACTTGTTTCTCCGCTCCAATCCCACACTGCGAGCCCAGGAGCAGAGCGTCGTCTCCAACCGCGCTGCGGAGGTCACGGCGGCGCTCCGCCCCAATCCTACCCTGCAGAACGACACGACCTCCGCGACACTCGGCGTTTATCAGGAATTCGAGATCGGAGGCAAGCGCTCCGCCCGCATGCGCAGCGCGTCCCTGTCCACGTCCGCTTCTGAAAGCGATGCAGTTGATAGCCGCCGCATCCTCACCCTTTCTCTTCGGCAGGCTTTCATCGCTGCCTTGCAGGCCAAATCGGACCTCGATTTTGCCCACGAGAATCTCACCAACTATCAGCGCACAGTTGATCTCAATCGGCAGATGCTGCAACAGGGCGAAATTGCGCGCGCCGATTTCCTGCGTATACAACTGCAGATGCTCGATTTCCAGACGGACGTGGACGAGGCGACTCTGGGCCTGCAGACCGCCCGAGCCAGCCTGCGCGGCCTTCTTGGCGCGGCCAACCTTCCCAAAGAGTTTGAAGTTCAAGGCGATCTCAAAGCCCAAACGTTCGACAAACCTCTGGCTGAGCTCGAGAGCCTTGCTCTTCAGAATCGTCCCGACCTAAAGTCTGCCGAAATGTCACGACAGAAGGCTGCTGCCGACATCCGGCTGGCTCAGGCAAATCGCTGGCCTGACCCCACCATCGGCGTCTCGTTCCTGCACACCGGTAATGAGTTTCCGGGGCCCGATTGGTTCGAGCCGTTCTATCCCAAAGGAGGATCGTCCAATGCCATGGGTGTCGGCTTGAGTTCCATCCAGATCCCCATCTTCAATCGTAACCAGGGAGAAATCGCCCGCGCGAGATCGGAAGAAGTTCGAGCGGGCCTACTTGAAGACTCCGCGAAAAACCAGGTGATTGAAGACGTTGAGACAGCGTATGCAGCGTTCACCTCTGCCCGCGAACGCCTGCGCATGTACGAGGACACCTATCTTGGCTACGCGAAGGAGTCACTCGATATCGAGGAGTTCTCCTTCCACAAAGGCGGCGCGTCGGTTCTTGATTTTCTCGACGCCCAACATACCTATCGGGCGACTCAACTCGCTTATCGTCAGCAACTCGCTGCTTATCTCAATGCTCTTGCCCAACTCCAAACCGCGGCAGGACTGGAGGTAACGCCGTGAAAGTGCCCCACCATTTTCGGACTTTGACCGAAGCCAGATCAGTTCTGGTCGGGTATCACATGCCCATTGAAGGAGGACTCGATTCATGAACCGCCGTCAATTCATACGTAATGGAGTCGGATGTGTGGGGCTCGGCTGTGCAGAGTCGGCTTTCGGCATCGGAGGGGCACACCGAACCATGACCCATGTCGAACGAGTGGACGCAGCTTTGCAGGGAAAGCCCGTCGACCGTCCTCCATACACTCTGTACCTTAGTCCCCAGCAAGCGACGCCACGTGTTCAAGCACACGATCATATTCGATTTCAACGAGAGTTCAATACGGATATCGTCATAGTGATGAACCCATATCCGTACCCAGCGGAGGACACCGGGCGTTGGTTCAACATCAAGGTGGTCGATTCGCCGTATCCAGATGAATTGACCGCTCTGCAACTGATTGGCAAAGGCTTAAAGAAGCAAGTCTACTTTGTCGATAGCATTTGCAGCCCTTTCACGACGGCTTGGTACCTGTTCAACAGTGAAAGACATCCGCAGGGAGATGTGAGTCTCGATGATCTAGCCGAAACGAAGTTGCGAGCTTTCAGGGAGTTTCAGAGCTCCAACGCAGTTGCTTGGGCGTCTGTACTTGAAGCGATTACTCAATCGACTATCAACCACATTATCAAGGCCAAAGAGATTGGAGTTTCGGGAGTCTTCGTGAATGTCATCAATGCATGCTCTCGGTTTGGTGCGCCCGAGGATTACGATGAATTTTCGAAACCGTATGATGAGCGCGTTTTTCGTGAACTCTCCGATACTAAGCTCGCAGTGATTCACTTGCAAAATCTAGACAACGCATTTTTGCCCCAGCTTGCGCAGTTCGGTGCGCCCGTTGTCCACTACTCGACAATCAGAACTGGAATCTCCATCGCCGCGATTCGGAAACACTTCTCTGGCACCATTATGGGTGGAGTTGACGAGATTTCGTTTGACAGGCGAACTGTCCGGCAGATCAGGAGAGAGTGGATATCAGCTTGGGCGGAAGCAGGTCCACGGTTCGTCGCCGCACCGGGCGGACCCGTGCCATCTGAATCGACGTGGAGACAGCTCGGGCATCTGCAGGATTCACTCCCGGCTTGGTACTAGTGGTTCGCCAAAATGCGTGTCCAACGAGTTCACGGATGTCTACGTACCTAAAGACCCGGGCCTCCGAACATCGACCAGTGACCTTCAAGACGGGTGGCCTCTGGTACCGTCCAGGTAGCGGAGTACCGGCTGAGGTGCGGGACGGTTCAGGAACCTGCATTCAATGTGGCCAATCTCTCGACGAATTCCTGTGGCATTTGATAGAACTCCACCCCACAGGACGAAGGATGGAAGCTGGAGATGATCGTCACTTGTCCTCTCTCAGTGAGAGCTACTCAGCTTCCATCGATCCGGCAACCACTCCGGTAAACCGTCCATGCGCAGCGCCGGCAGATTGATCAGCAATTGCGTCAGGTACCTTTTTCCAGTACCGAGAGCAACACGCGCAGATGATGCGCATCGAAGCCAGGTTCAACTACTACGCTGCGGCCTCTCGGCAGCCGTACCTCAATCGCCTTGCCGAAGGTCACGGACACCGGTCCCTCAACAGCGGCAACTTGCACTGCAACGAACTTCGCTACCTCCGGTTCGCGAATCCGTTTCTTCCACTCATAAAACTGCCAATCGCGAAGTCCGCGATCACGGCAGAACGCCGCTACACTCTGCCCACTTGCAGCCTGCTCGGAAACCAATGCTTGCCTAGCCCGCTCTTCCGTTCGCTCGCTTCTCATCCCTCTACAGTGCGTCACCTTCATACCCCACACAAGATGGGGTCTACATAGCGCTCACTTTAGTACTAATCCAGTCGTGTCTTGAGCGGTGATTCCCGGCCATCGCTTCACAGCGAGTGTTTTCAAGCTATGAAGAATGATTTCCTCGTCTCCTGTTTCACATGACCGGGACCAAGGCAGGATGCGACCAAACGCCTTGGCTGCCAGCCATCCGGATTGGGACGAAAAATCAGCCTCAGCGTCGATTCCGTGTGGGTACATTTGTGGGTATACGACCCATCCAAGCTCTCTATACTTATGATTGTAAAGATTTTATTTAAGAAATATGAATCCCCCCTCTCCCAAACCCCGGATGATCGCGCCCTGCCGGTCAGTTGCGATGGTCCCGTAGCTCATCAAGGTAGTCAGAACTTGCTCATGTCCCAAGTTCTGACACAATGCCTTCAACCCTTCCGGGGAATCGTATATGTTCTCACTGGCGTGAAGATTTCATGCTTGCCTAGATGGGAGAAGAGTGAGCCTTCCTGCTTCAAAGAAGACCTTTGGGTAAGAGAATCGAGCCGGAAGTCGGGTCGCTGAAACTTACCCTTGCCGAGGTACCCCCACTCAGCAAACATAATGGGCTGGCCGTCATTAGTGCTCATGGTCATCGCGTCACCATGCGCGAGATTCTGAGACAGGACGTAGGAAGCAGCCAGATAATGCCCAGCCCCTCGCTCAGATTCAGGTACTCGGCAAAAGCCCCTAGCATATACGCGCGGCACTCAGTGATATTGTCCGAAAGGAGTTCAACCCCGTAGGTGCACATGAGGGCGAGAAGCGCGTACTGCCTTTTCTCGAAGTCCGACTTGCCGAACTTGAGTTCGACCGCCGTAAACTTTCGCTTCAAGACCCGGACAAGAAAGTTGCCGCTTCCGCATGCTGGTTCCAAGAAGCGCGAGTCTATACGCTCGCTTTCCTCTTTAACGAGGTCCAGCATCGCTTCCACCATCCATGCGGGCGTGAATACCTCCCCGTGGTCCGCGATGCGCTGCTTTGACTTGATTAGGCTCATAATGAAATCCGGTCGCATGAGTTGTTGCCATTCGGGGCCCGCTTTTGCACAGCCATTCCATTCGTGCGAATCTTGCCTTAATCTTTGAGACAGCAACATCCTACTATGTCTTATTAACGCACAGGATTCGCGCTGAAGTGGCATCCCGTGTAACGGATGTTGAGGGCGATTCGAATGATAAATCCGCTCCCGCAAAGGATCAGGGCAACCGTCCCAGACGATCTTGTTCCCGCTGTCGAAGCGCTCAACAAGACGCTGGCCGACTCGTATTGGAAGTGCGGGAAGATCACAGAAGTCTACTGTTATGGTCTCCTCCACCCCGGGCAGAATCTGGTTGAAACCGAGCAAGACAAACTCGCCCTGGCTCAATTGAAGGTCATTGCTGGGCCAGTCGCAACCGAAGCTTGCGATCACCGCATCAGGATGGGGACTGCCCCGGCCTTCTTCCACGCGATGGACCAGCTTTACGTCGCCGGGGTAATAACCCAGGCTATTCATGTATTCCACGAACTGCTTGCAATCGGTAGTGCGAATTCGGACCAGTTAGGAAAACCGTACATTCAATGGGCTCACGATTTAACCCTGGAACTGGTAGAGACCTATGAGAATCGGGTAAAACTCTGGATTCGTGCCGTGTGTGATCCCCCGGATTATAGTACCGACCTGAATTGGAATGACCGAGACGAAATCATCATGGGAAAAACCTGGTGTGCGCCCATGCTGCTGGTCATGCAACCCTCCTGGTCAATGCCATTCGATACAGCGCGCCAATGGGAAAGGGTGGACCGCGAAACAAGCAAGGGGTTGCTGAATTCGTTTGCCGAGATGTTCACAATTCACATCCAAATGCACATTGACCGCCTTGCAGGCGAGAAGACCGTGGAACTTGCCAAACGACCCAAGCCAGCGCCCGAACCTAAGGCGGATGTCGCCGCAACGAACGCATCAGGGCAGACGAATCCGGGGCAAGGTCCCTCGGCAACGGTGAACGTCGCCAGGGAATATCGAAAGCGCAAAACCGGCGAGAGAAACAAGAAAATCCGATCAGAGTTCAAGAAGCTTGAGAAGAGAAAACCGGGAATGTCGAACGTCTGGTATTCCCAGCAACTGGCAAACTCGGAAATCGCCGACGGAATTGACGCGGAAACCATAAGAAAAATCATTCGAGGCTGAAAAAGTTGGGCGCGAGTGAATTCGCCCAAATCGCACTGAAATCGGCAGGATTCATGCGGACTTTAACGAAGGCCTTATCCCTCTCGGGAGGCTGAAGATCAACCAGCCCCCATCCCCTAAGCTCCCCGTTTTCAGATAAATGAGTTAACTCCGCTGTGTGGGTTCCCGACTCTTTAACCGCCCAATTTGCCCAGTTACTGATTATCCCAAGCGGTACTGAACCGCTCAGGGAGAATTCAAAATGACTTATCACATCCTGCGGCTTCCTGCCGTGAAGGAGAGCACCGGGCTGTCCCGGAGCACGCTCTATCTGCGCATCGCAAATGGTGCCTTTACGCATCCGGTGAGCCTGGGCGGGCGCACCGTGGGCTGGCCCGCGCATGAGGTTGCGGCGCTCAATGCGGCACGGATTGCCGGAAAGCCGGACCGAGAGATTCGGGAACTGGTAACGAAGCTGGAAGCGGCCCGCAAGGCCGTGGCGTAGGGCTTTGGAAAAGGCCATGCGCAAGCGCCGCCCCAATTACCGGCTCGTCAAAATCCATCGCAGCTACACGGTGGAAGAGGCTGCCAGCCTGTTCGGCACCCACAAAAATACCGTGCGTACCTGGGTGAAGGCCGGATTGCCAACCTGTGACAACAAGCGCCCCACTCTGATTCTTGGCAGCGAACTTGCCGCGTATCTTCAGGTGCGACGAACAAGGAATAAGAGGCCGTGCAAGCCCGGCGAAATTTACTGCGTTCGATGCCGTGCACCAAAGCGGCCTGCCGGGGATATGGCGGAGTACCAGCAGATGACGGAAACCCTGGGGAACCTCATCGGCATTTGCCCTGATTGCGAAGGGATGATCTACCGCCGCGCCAGCCAGACCAAACTGCCCATGATTCTAGGAGATTTGGACATCACTTTCTCGGAGGCAGAGATGCGAATAAGTAAGAGTGATCCTCCCACCGTAAACAGTGACTACAACCAAGGTGAGAAACCATGAAGAAGCACAACCCAGAAAATGAGCGGATCAAGCGCAAATACTTTGCCTATTTGAAAGAAGCTAAGCGGCACAGCGAGCCAACCGTGGATGCCGCCGCGAAGGCGCTGAGCCGGTTTGAAGCGTACACGCGATGCCGGGACTTTAAGACGTTCCACTTTGAGCAGGCAGTCGCATTCAAGCGGAATCTGGCCGAGCAAACGGGGCAGAGGTCCGGAGAAAAGCTGAGCAAAGCGACCCTACACGCCACTCTGACGCAGTTGAAGCAGTTCTTCTTTTGGCTGGCGGACCAGCCTGGATACAAGGCGCGCCTTCAATATTCCGATGCCGACTACTTCAACCTATCGGAGAAAGACACGCGCATCGCCACGGCCCAGCGGGAACGGAAAGCTCCAACCTTGGAGCAGGTGCGACGGGTGATTGAGACGATGCCGAACGGGCACGATATTGAGCGCCGGAACCGCGCTCTGGTGGCCTTTACACTATTGACCGGCGCGCGGGATTCGGCCATCGCTTCCATGAAGCTAAAGCATGTGGACCTGAATGCAGGATGCGTCCAGCAGGATGCACGCGAAGTGAAGACGAAATTCAGCAAAACCTTTACGACGTACTTTTTCCCGGTAGGTGACGGCATTCAGGACGTCATGGCGGACTGGGTCCGCTTTCTGCGGGAAGAGATACTGTGGGGCAATGACGATCCCCTGTTTCCGGCAACGCGGATCGTGATAGGTCAGACGCACCAGTTTGAAGCGGCGGGATTGGAACGATCGCACTGGAGCAGCGCCGCGCCGATCCGCAAAGTCTTCCGAGAGGCGTTTGAGTGCGCAGGGCTGCCCTATTTCAATCCGCACAGCATACGGAGGACACTTGCTCGGCTTGGGGAAGAGGTTTGCAACTCTCCCGAGGAGTTCAAGGCATGGAGTCAGAACCTTGGGCATGAGCAAGTACTGACGACATTTCTGAGCTATGGTTCGGTGGCGACTGACAGGCAGGGAACGATCATCCGGGGATTGGGCGCGGCGCGGCAATCAAAGCAGCCGGGCGTGGATGACATCGCCGAAGCCGTGGTCAGGAGACTACAACGTTCAGCCACAAGCGTTCAGGCGATGGGAGACTGATCAGCACTTTGATGGGCGGCCTGTCGGGCGCGACAAGGAAATTTTAAGAACAGCGGTTAGCGTAACCGCTACACAACGCTAAGGGATTGAAAACATGAGCCTAAAAATGCCCGATGTCCCGTTAGTGTCCCGAAGGGATGGCAATCAGAGCCCGGAGCTGATTGATTCGGCGGAACTCGCAATGCGCTGGAGGGTGCCCGAATCATGGATTCGAAATCGTACGCGGGCGCGCACTCCGAACGAGGAGCGGATCCCGTGTCTCAGGCTGGGGCGGTACGTTCGTTTCGAATGGGGATCTCCTCGGCTCGCGGATTGGCTGGCAGGAAGGCGGCAATAGCCTCTCAATTCCCTTGACTTGCTTATCGCTAAGCAAGATAATCCTGTACATGAGGAAGAAAACCAAAAACCCGAATGCGCAGGCGCTTGGCAGCCTCGGTGGAAAGGCGCGGGCAACGAACCTTCCCGACGCCAAGATCGCCGAGATTGCCAGCAAGGGCGGGAGCGCAAGAGCCGCAAAGTTATCCGCTGCTGAACGCAGCCGAATAGCGAAGTTGGCCGTAGCAGCCCGTGAGACCAAGAGAAAGGGAGGGAACTGAAATGCGAAACCGCAAGCAAAACGGTCAGATCGTTCGAATAGGGGATAGATGGTACGTCCGCTATTGGGAACGTCGCAACATTGGAGGGACAGTGGAACGGAAGCGAGTGACACATCACCTTGGGTCTGTGGAGACGCGCGGCAAGCGCCCGCCCGCCGACATCGAGAAGGAAGCGGAACGCCACATGGCAACCGTGAACGGGGGCGCAATTCCTGCGGATCGGATCGTAACGATTGGCGACTTTGTGGAGCGCGTCTATTTGCCTTGGATAGAGCAGCACAAGCGGCCTTCCACCGCGAAGGGATACCGGGACATCTGGGAAGATCACTTGAAGCCATATTGCCAGCGCGTGTGGCTCAAAGACACCCGGACCTATCACGTCCAAGGCTGGCTGGATGAAATCGGCAAGCGCAGTCTGAGCCGGAACACGCTGAAACACATCAAGAGTGTCGTGAGTGCGATTTTCACCCTGGCGAAGCAGCAAGACTATTTCCATGCTGAGAACCCCGCCCGCGACACAGCGATCAATCCTGGGGCTGCTGAGCCTCAAGAAACGTATGCGTACTCGCTTGAGGAAATACAAGGCATTCTCGCCCGACTCCCCGAACCCGCCGGGACCGCGTTTGCAATCGCCGCGTTCATGGGGCTGCGATATGGCGAGATTCGCGGGCTGCAATGGGAGAACTATCGAAACGAGGAAATGCACGTCACCCGCTCGATCTGGAATGGACGGATCACAGATCCCAAGACTCGCAAGGGACGCGCTCCGGTTCCGGTGATTCGACAATTGACGGAACGGCTCGAACTGCATCGCCTTCGCTGCGGCAATCCGCAATCAGGTCCGATTTTTGCGAACGCACTCGGAAAGCCTCTTGCAATTGTGAGCCTGACGAGTCGGTATATCCTCCCAACTTTGAACCGTTGCGAGTTCTGCGGAAAATCGGAGTCAACTCACCAGAAAGCGAATCACCCATACAAACGGGATAGCCGGATTCCTGAGTGGCATGGGTGGCATGCGGCACGGCGCGGTCTCGGCAGCAACCTGTATCGCCTGGGTGTGCCCGATATGGTGATTCAGCGAATCCTTCGTCATGCAAACGTGAGCACGACGGCAACGTATTACATCAAGACTGCTGCCGATGACGTTAGAAGTGCGATGACAAAGTTGGAAAATCGGATCGCAGAAGTAGGACGGTCTCAAACGGACACTATCGGGACACTTGAGACCATATTGGAGTCGAGCAATTCAACTATTCAATAATCTATAAAACGTCTATTTTCAATAGAATGGCGGAGAGAGGGGGATTCGAACCCCCGATAGAGCTTTTGACCCTATAACGGTTTAGCAAACCGCCGCCTTCAGCCACTCGGCCATCTCTCCAACGATCTGTGTCGGATTATACCGGAAGTCCGGCTGCGATTGCTTTTGAAGCCATCTTTTCCCGCGCACTTTCACAGCTTGTGGGCCCGATTAAGAGCGAGCTCTCCCTGCTTCCGACTCCTCTCGACGGCAACCATCGCCCCGGACTTCCTGCAACAAAGTTCTTTGGTTCCCGGGTTGGTTTCCGATAGATTCACAATCATGCGCGCCAGCTCAAGTGGGTCTGAAATCGTCGTCTCTGACTCGGCTGCAAGGGCTCGCCGCAATCCCCCCAACATTCCGTCGAGTCGCCCTCGCAGAAAGATGCGCTTCCTTTCGCTCGTCGCCGCCACCTTTTTCATGGTGTCGGGCGGCCCGTATGCCATTGAGGACATCCTGGGCGGCGCAGGCTACGGCCGCGCCATCATCATTCTGCTGCTCCTGCCAATCATTTGGAGCTTGCCCACCGCGCTTATGATTGGCGAACTGGCCAGCGCCATCCCCGCTGAGGGCGGCTTCTACGTTTGGGTGCGCCGTGCCATGGGGCCGTTCTGGGGTTTCCAGGAGGGCTGGCTTTCACTGACAGCCAGTGTTTTCGACATGGCAATTTATCCGGCATTCGTGGTGAGCTACCTTGGCAAATTCGATCCAAGTCTTACCGCCGGCTGGCATGGATACGCATGGTCGCTTGCCGTGGTGGCTTTATGTTGTCTATGGAATCTCTTCGGCGCGCCGGCCGTTGGCGACGGGTCGGTGGGAATGTCGGTACTCCTGCTGGCGCCATTTGCAGTGTTCGTGGTCTTGGGACTTTGGCATGGGCTCACTCTGCACCCTGCGGTTCAGTGGAGCGATCCGGTTTCGCACGCAGCACTCTCCACAGCGCTCCTGGTGGCCATGTGGAACTACATGGGATGGGACAACGCATCGACCGTTGCCGAGGAGGTCCATGATCCGCAGCGCACCTACCCACGCGCGATGATTGCGTCCACTGCCATCGTTGCACTCGCTTACATTCTGCCCCTGGCTGCCATGGCGCTGGCTGGGCTCTCACTCGGCAGTTTTGAGACCGGCGATTGGACCTCTGCAGCACGCGTGATCGGCGGCCCCCTGCTGGCCACGGCCATTGCAGCCGGAGGCGTCATCACTGGGGTGGGCATGTTCAACGCGCTGGTCATGAGTTACTCGCGCCTGCCCTTGGCAATGGCGGAAGACGGCATGTTGCCCCGGTTTGTTGCTCGCCGAAACAGCCGCGGCGTCCCGTGGATTAGCGTAGTGTTATGCGGCATTGCCTGGGCGCTGGCTCTGAAACTGCCATTCGAAAAGCTCATCGCCATTGACTTGGTTCTCTACGGCACCAGCCTTGTGCTCGAGTTTGTTGCGCTGGTTGTACTGCGGTTCCGCGAGCCGGACATGATACGGCCCTTTCGCGCAGGGGGCCTCGGAATGGCGGTTTCCCTGGGAGCATGCCCGACGGCACTCATCGGTTACGCACTCTATGCCTCGCGATCGGACGAGGTGGTGTTGGGCGGCAGGCATGTTTCGGCACTTTTGTTTTCAGCGGCGATTGCGCTGCTTGGGCCTCTGCTGTACCAATTCGCACGGACAAGGGCGCGAAGGGCCGCATCCGGCAACTGACGCTTTACCTATCCCCGGCGCTTGCCGTTCTCCACATCACGCCATTCCGATCGTGAGCAGACAGTCTTTGCCCACAAGCTGAAACCGTAAGATCATTCTCGTCGGGCATACTAAAGTGACATGGTCCCGTCTCGCCTCATTCCCCTTCTGGCGTCAGCAATGTTCGTCTCATCTTTTGGCACGATGTCTGCCCAGACCGCAGTCACAGCCGTGTTGCCCAATGGCCGCGAAATCCATCCGGTCGGCAACTGGATCCCGCTGGCCCCTTACCCGTTTGCGCTGGCCGTGAGCCCTGATGGAGGTGAGATTGCGATTCCCTCCATCGGCTTCCCGTTTGCCATCAACGTTGTGGACAGCCAGCTTGACGAACAACCCAAAGTCCGCAGAATGCCCTCAGGAAGCGAGAACGTTCCAGAGATCGAGGTCCACGCAGGGCTCGTGTATTCGCACACCGGCGCATCGCTCTACGTGGCCACGGGAGACTCGGGAAAGATCCGCGCCTACCGGACAAGCGACTGGCAGGTCGCTGGAGAAGTTTCTCTGGACGGGCCAACGGACGGCAAGCAATTCGCAGGCAGTTTCGCGGCAACTCTTGCGCTCTCTCCCGATGGCAACCGCCTCTATGCCCTCGATCAAGGCAACTGGCGTGTCGTCGTGCTCGATGCCCATTCGCTGGACCGCATCGCGTCGGTTCCGACCGGTGCGTATCCCTATGGCCTGGCGGTATCGTCCGATGGCGTGCACCTCTATGTCACCAATTCGGGCCTCTTCGAATACTCGATGATTCCAGACGGTGATGCGAAAGACCCCCTCAAGGCCGGGCTGCATTTTCCTCCTTTCGGATTTCCATCGAAAGAAGCGCGTGAGGGCGTAACGGCGGAAGGGCGCAAGATTCCCGGCCTCGGCGATGAGAACTCTGACCGCGGCAGCTCGCTGTGGACCTACGACATCAGTGACCCATCGCATCCGGCCGTGGCAGCGCGTCTGCGCCTCGGCGCAGCCATAAGTGAAGCCACGCGGGGGGGAGCCGCGCCTACCGGTGTCGCTGTCGATAGTGACGGCGTATTCGTGACGCTGGCGCACGACGACTCCGTGGTCAAGATCAGCGATAATGGCGAGCAAGTTATCTTGCAGACGCAGCTAACACCATTCGACGGATCTCGATTCAGCGACTCGGGTGGGCGTCCGTTACGCGGAGTCATGCCAAGCGGCATCGCGGTGCGCGACGGTCGCGTGTACGTAACCGAATCGGGTATCAACGCGGTCGCCGTCCTTGATGAAGCAACGATGAAAGTCATCGAACACATCCCGGTCGGATGGAACCCCTCGGCCGTTGCGCTTTCGCCAGACGGCAACACGCTTTACGTGGTGAACACGAAGGGCAGGGGAGCGGGACCGAACGGCGGCAAACAGCACGATCCCACGCAACCCTCCTACATCGGATCTCTCGAATTGGGCAGTCTCAGCGTGATTCCCCTCGGCAGTTTGCCTGCGCCTGAAAAGCTCACACAAACCGTTGTCGACGCTAACACCGCGGCGATTGCGAAGCAGCCGCCACTTCCGCGGCTCAAGCATTGCTTCCTGGTGATTCGTGAGAACCGCACCTACGATGAAGTGCTCGGTGACGTGTCCGGCGGCAACGGCGATGCTTCACTAGCTCGCTATGGAATGGATGGCTGGGCCGCCGAAGAAAATTCTGCGACGCATCTCAAGGTCACGCCGAATCTGCATGCGTTGGCGAAGCTGTATGCGATGAGCGATAACTTCGATGTCGACTCGGATGTATCAGCCGACGGTCACCGTTGGGTGATGGGCATCAACCCCACCCCATTTTTCAACACCGCATGGACCTCCGGTTACGGCGGACGCCGTCATGGCGATCCACACGCCGAGGAGCCCGGCCGACGCGCATTTTTCGGCGGCACCGACGCTCCCATGCCTGAAGACGAACCGCAATTTGGTTCGCTCTGGGAGCACGTTGCATACGGCCCGAAGGGCGCGCGCGGCATACTCAACTACGGCGAAGGCCTGGAGCTCGAGGGCAACGCTGAGATCGACGGCGCGGAGCCCGAGGGTCAGCGCCTCTTCATGAATGCGCCCCTTCCGAATCCTGTCTTTGAATCAACCGACCGACAATTCCCGACCTTCAACCTTGGTATTCCCGACCAGTTTCGCGCCACGGAATTCGAGCGCGATTTCAAGCGAAGGATTGCACACGGAAACGTGCCAGCCCTTATTGTCATCCGCTTGCCCAACGACCACACCATGGACCCGCGCCCTGGAGACGGCTATCCCTATCGTGCTTCCTACGTCGCCGACAACGACCTGGCGCTGGGCCGCATCGTCGCCTTCCTTTCCAAGACTTCAATCTGGAGAGACTCCGCGCTGTTCGTGACAGAAGACGACGCCCAGGACGGAGTCGATCACATCGACGCGCATCGCAGCATTCTTCTCGTGGCCAGTCCGTGGGTCAAGCCCGGATCGGTCTCGCACACCCACACCAGCATGGGGTCCATTACGCGCACCATTGATGAACTGCTGGGCCTTGGCCCGCTCAATCTTGAAGATGCCTTGGCGGGAGAAATTCAAGGGGTTTTCGATAGTCGCCTGCATGCGGTGGAGTACGATGTCCGCCCCTCTGACCCGCGCGTGTTCGTTGCATCCAAAGCTCATGCCGCCAAGCCCAAGACCAAGGAAGATGCCGCCGCTCTTCACGATGTCGACGATGCCGAACAGATCCGCACGGAGATGGATGGGCCTCGGAATAATTTGCACAGACCGAAAAATTAGAGAGATATTTTGGCCATGTCTGAAAACGAAAACAGGGCCGTCTCGCGGCGGCCCCATCATTACGTTCCAGCCTACTCCGCTACTTCGTTGACTTGCCCCCTGCCGCTACCGGTCGCGCGTCGGCCTTCTTTGCCTTGCTAACTTCAAACTGCTTAGCGGCAAGAATCACGCGATCCCTCGCATACGCCGCGTCGTGCCATCCCTTGATCTCCACGCGCTTGCCTTCAAGATCCTTGTAGATCGAGAAGAAGTGCGTGATCTCCTTCAGCATGTGCGGATAAATATCCGTGTAATTCCAAACATTGGTGTAGCGCGGGTTGTTATTACCCACCGCCAACACCTTTTCGTCGAGCACGCCCTGATCCAGCATCTCCAGCAGCCCAATCGGCCGCACTTCCTGCAGACACCCCGGAAAAGTCGGAGCCGGCACCAGCACCAATACATCCAGCGGATCGCCATCGTCGCTCAGTGTAGAAGGAATAAAGCCGTAGTCACCGGGGTAATGCACTGGCGAATGAAGATTGCGGTCCAGCTTGAAGACATGAAGCTGCTTGTCATATTCAAACTTATTGGTGCCGTCCTTGGGAATTTCGATGACGGCCCGGAAAACCTCGGGCGAACGATCGCCAATGGGCAGCTCCAGATAGTTAACCATTTCTTATGCTCCTCTTAATGACTCTCTTGACTCATACACGATGAATTGGATGCGTGGCTTTCAGAAACGCAGCAATCGGCCACAGGAAAGTACGGGGACAAACCATAACGACAATGAATGCTTCACGGCCAAAAGGGGAAGTTGCGGGCGGAGACCTCTCCGGCGCCTGGCCCATCGTGCGCCACCGCTCGCCGAACTAATATAATCACGGATGATGAAGGCTCATGTCTACGTTACGTTGAAGACCTCGGTGCTCGATCCTCAGGGTCAGACCATTCACAACGCCCTTCGCAAGATAGGATTCGCGCAGGTTGAAGCCGTTCGCCAGGGCAAGTATTTCGCGCTTTCCCTCGCAGATGGCCTGTCTCCCGCCGATGCGAAAGCCCTGGTCGAGCGCATTGCCCGCGAGGTCCTTACCAACCCCGTCATCGAAGAGTTCACGTACCGCATTGAGGAATAGGGAATCTTCGTCCTGCTTCCTTGATCGCCTCCGAACTACGGAGTCACGCGTCACACGCGCTCAGAACCCCGTCGCATAAAATCATCCCATGTGCGGAATCGTCGGATACGTCGGTAAACAGAAGGTTGTCCCTGTCATCCTTGAGGGCCTCAGGCGCCTGGAATATCGCGGTTATGATTCCGCGGGTATTGCCGTTGGCAGCCCTGGCAGCGCCGTACTCGAACTCCGCCGCGCTCCCGGCAAGCTCCACAATCTCGAAGAGGTCCTCCGCGAGCACCCCCTCAACGGCACCTTCGGCATCGGACACACGCGCTGGGCCACCCACGGCCGCCCCACGGAAGAGAACGCCCATCCCCACCGCGACTGCACCGGCCGCATCGTCGTTGTGCACAACGGCATCGTCGAAAACTACCTCGCACTCAAGCGCGAGCTCATCGCCAAGGACCACGAGTTCGTCACTGAAACCGACACCGAAATCATCGCTCACTTAGTCGAACAAGTTCAGAAGGATGCTGAATCCGCCGGCCACCCCATCCTCCTTGAAGAAGCCGTGCGCCACGCCGTCAAGCGCCTCACCGGCGCATTCGCCCTCGGCGTTCTCTCCTCAGCCGAGCCCGACAAGATCATCGCCGCCCGCTCCGGCCCGCCCGTCGTCATCGGCGTCGGCGAGGGCGAATACTTCGTTGCCTCTGACGTTCCCGGCATCCTCCATCACACGCGCAACATGTACTTCCTCGCCGACGGTGACATGGCCATCCTCACCCTCGACGGAGTCCAGCTCACCGACTTCGACGGCAACCCCGTCAAGCGCGAAATCACCCGCATCCAGTGGGACCCCATCCAAGCGGAAAAGGGCGGCTACAAGCACTTCATGCTCAAGGAAATATGGGAGCAGCCCCGCACCATCCGCGACACCACGCTCGGCCGTTTCTCTCTCGACACCGGCAAGGTCTTTCTCGGCGAGATGGAGATCGACGACGAAGAGCTGGCCGGCGCCTCCAGCATCAACATCGCCGCCTGCGGCACCAGCTGGCACGCTGCCCTCGCCGGCAAGTACATGATCGAGCGCCTTGCCCGCCTCCCCGTCGACGTCGACTACGCCAGCGAGTACCGCTATCGCAACCCTATCCCCGATCGCAATGCCTTGGGCCTTCTCATCACGCAATCCGGCGAGACCGCCGACACCCTCGCCGCGCAGCGCGAGATGATCGCGCTCGGCTCCAAGACCGTTGCCATTTGCAATGTGGTCGGCGCCATGGTCGCGCGTGAAGCCCACGGCGCCATCTACACCCACGCCGGCCCCGAGATCGGTGTCGCCTCCACCAAGGCATTCACCGCGCAACTTACCGCACTGTTTCTGCTCGCTCTCAAACTCGGTCAGCTCCGCGGTCGCCTGGATAAGGCGCGCTCCGTCGCTCTGATGGAGGAGTTGAGCCGCCTGCCCGCCAAAGTCGAAGACGTCCTCAAGTCCTGCTCCCCGCAGTGCGAGCATCTCGCTTCCGGCTTCTCCAATGCGCGCGACTTCCTCTATCTTGGCCGCGGCATCAGCTTCCCGATAGCCCTGGAAGGCGCTCTAAAACTGAAGGAGCTGTCCTACATCCACGCCGAAGGCTACGCGGCGGGTGAGCTCAAGCACGGACCAATCGCCCTGATCGAAGAGGGTGTGCCCGTGATCGTGGTCGCACCCCACGACGAGTTGTTCGAAAAGACCGTCTCCAACATGCAGGAAGTGGCGGCGCGCGGCGGCGATATCATCTTCGTGTCGGATGCCGAGGACGGCGCGGCAGGCTGCAAGGTGAT
>JANXQR010000605.1 GCA_025353435.1 Acidobacteriota bacterium
ACTGCTCATCGACAACCCCGGTGAGAAATTCGTTCCCGGCATGACTGCCGACGTCTACATTGCGAAAGACAAATTGGTGAAGCAATGAAACGCTCACCCGAAACTGTTGACAGTCAGCGTTCGCCGACCGCGCAGGCCCCGTTTCCTGCCATCAAGGTTGAAAACATCGTAAAGCGCTACGGCACGTTTGAAGCCGTGAAGGGCGTCAACTTTGAGGTGGCGGAGGGCGAAATCTTTGGCCTGCTCGGTCCCAACGGGGCAGGGAAGAGCACGCTGATCCGCATGATGACCACGCTCATTCCTGTCACATCAGGCCGCGCAATCGTTGGCGGTCACGATGTGGTGAAGGAGCCCAACGAAGTACGTAACATGATCGGCGTCATCCCCCAGGCTCTGACTAGCGACCAGGACCTCACGGTCGAAGAGAACCTCAGCATTTACGCCAAGCTCTACTCTGTGCCGCGCGTGCAGCGCGAGAAAAACATCGCCGAGGTTCTCGAAGCGGTGGATCTGACCAAGTGGCGCGGTGCGCAAACCAAGACGCTCTCGGGCGGCATGCGTCGTCGCCTTGAAATTGCCCGCGGCCTGGTTCACGATCCCCGCATCTTCTTCCTCGATGAGCCCACCACCGGCCTCGATCCCGTCTCGCGCATCGCCGTCTGGGAGATGCTCAACAACCTGAAGAAGCGCCGCAATCTCACCATGCTTATCACCACCCATTACATGGAGGAGGCCGACCGTCTCTGTGATCGCATCGCCATCGTCGACCACGGCAGCCTGGTCGCGCTCGGCACCCCAATCGAACTGAAGCAGAGCGTTCCCGGCTCGAATGTAGTCGAGGTCCAATTTAATCGCGAAGACGATGGATGGAAGTCGCGCCTCATGGCACTCACCGACGTTACCGATGTGCAGTCGCAGTCCGCAGGTGTCTATCGCGTGCTTACATCTAACGGATCGCGGACTACTACGCAACTCGTTGAACTCGCCGCCGGCCTTGGCGAGGAACTCACCTCGCTCAGCGTGCAAAACACCTCGCTTGACGACGTGTTTGTCCACTACACCGGCCGCCAGCTTCGCGATGAGCAAGTCAAATCCGTCTTCATGATGCCGCCGCGTCCAGGAGCGCAGCCATGAACAGAATGTTCGCAATTGTCGAGCGCGAAATGCGCAAGTTCTTCCGCTCGCCTGTGCTCATGATCATGTCGATGATGCTGCCCATCGTGCAACTCATCATCCTTGGTCATGCATTGGGCGGGCACGTCACCGGCGCGCACATCGCGGTTGTCGATGAAGATCAAGGGCCACAGGCCGTCAAGGTCAAAGAAGCGTTTCAGGCCGTCGCGGTCAACATCGCCACGTTCACAACCATTCCATATGCCGACGAGCTCAGCGCCCGCGAAGACGTACGCACCGGGAAGGTCGACGCGGCAGTTATTATTCCGCCGCAATTCAGTCGCCGTGTCTACTCGAGCAATGCTCCGCGCCTCGCTCTCGTGGTCGACAACACCGACCAGATCACGAGTGGAGCCATCGAAGGGGAGATGGCGTCCCTTGTCCAGGCTCTCAACCAGCCCGTGATTCAGGACCGCGTTATCAAAAAAGTCGCGCTCGAAATCGTGGAGATCTATCCCTACGTTGAGTACATGAAGTATCTGCTTGCGGGGTCTATTGCGCTGGCGATGTACATCTCCGTCATGATTGGCGGCGGCATGCTCTACATCGACGACAAGGCTCGCGGCGTGCACGAGGGATATCTCGTCACACCTATCAGTAAGCTTGAACTCGTGATGGGCCTCAACATTGCCGGCGCCATCAAGGCCGTGCTCTCCGGCATCTGCCTCACTGTCATCGGATCGCTTATGGCCGGCCTCGGCGTCATCTTCCACCCCGAAGCGCTGTTCAATCTGTTCCTACTCATCCTCGGCACTTCCATTGCGTTTAACGGAATGATGTTCCTGATGATGGTGCGCGTCGACGATCCGCTCGTTCCGCGCGCCATGTTCGGCGTTCTCAACACGCTGCTCTTTTTCCCGTCCGGCGCCATCTCTCCCATCGGTCAGTTCCCGAAATGGCTGCAGTACCTCGCCATCGTTGACCCATTCACCTACGCCATTCACGGCTTCAAATCCATCCTGCTCAAAGACGGCGGCTTCGTCTCCATCCAGACAGACCTGGCGTTCCTGTTCATCTTCGGCTTTGGAACGTTGTTGATCGCCACGCCGCTGTTCAAACGCACGTTGTAAGTCAATTCAAGTTTCCGGCGCGCTAAACCCCGGAATGCAAAGCGGCGGTCCATTCCTTGTGGGAGGGTGGGCCGCCTTAATGCGTCAGGTCAAAATGGAAATCTGTCTCGAATGGATTTTCCGAATAACTTAAGCAATGTTATAGTTCCATCGCCAGTCCTAATTTCAGCCTGGAGATACTTTATGCCACCATCCGCCACTCCGCGCACCAGCTTTCTTATCGTGCTCGCGATGCTCGCCATGCTGAGCCTGCCTGCCGCGCTTACCCTGCATACTGCGCGCGTCTCACCTCAAATTCCCGGCCCCATCGCGGCTTCGTCGCCTTATGGGTACACGGTCAGCCTTCTTTTGTTCATCATTCCGATCGTCGTTATTTTGTTCTGGCTCGTCCCTGCGGAGCGTCTCAAGATATCGAAGAAATCCTTTGTCCGCACTATTGCCATTCTCTTTCCCCTCGGTGCGGGTCTGGACTTCTTTTTCGCGCATCTATTCTTCACCTTCCCAAATCCCGATGCCACTCTGCGCATTCAAGCCCCCGCCATTGGCAGCGGTGTTCCCATCGAAGAGTATCTCTTCTACTTCACCGGCTTCGTGGCCGTGCTTCTGCTGTACATCTGGCTCGATGAGTACTGGCTTGCCGCCTACAGTATTCCCGTTGACTCCGCACAGCGAACGAGTTTCACGCGTCTGCTTCAGTTCCATCCAATGTCGCTGATTCTCGGCATCGTTCTCATCGCCGCGGCAATTCTCTATCGCAAATTCTTCGTTGCCGAGCCCGGTTTCCCCGGCTACTTCATTTTTCTCGTTGCGGGCGCGCTCGGCCCATCCGCAATGCTGCTGCCCTCGGCACTCCCCGTAATCAACTGGCGTGCGCTGAGCCTTACCTTGTTCTTCATGCTGCTCATGAGCCTGCTTTGGGAGGCCACGCTGGCTCTTCCCTACGGATGGTGGGGATTTCAGGATGCGCAGATGCTCGGCATCTACATCACCGCGTGGGGCCGCTTGCCGATCGAAGAAGTTATGATATGGATCGCTGTCGCCTATGCCACTGCGATCGTCTACGAAGTCGTCCGCCGCTGGCAGGCCTCAGGGAAGCGCATGCGCCATGCATTTCTTGGGCACCCGGCGTCGGACTCTCTGCCGTCGAGAATCTAGATTGATTGCACCGGGAGCAGCGTCAAGTCGTCCACCAGCCCAACTTCTTTCTGCACGAAGGGTTCACCGTAAAGCACGCCGGCCAGCAGCCCATAATGCCGTGCCTCCGCAAACGTGCGCTCGCGAATCTCTTCTTCCGCAACAAAAAGCGCGCCGCCCGCAGCCTGGTTTGCATATTGCGATCGATAGGCCATCAGCGAGGCATGGCGTTGCTCGATGAAGGACGTAATGTCCACCACAAAGCTGGGACGAACATCGGCATAAAGGCTTGCGTAAATAATTTTGAAGGGGCGATGGGGAGTAGTACCGGTATCGATCTTTGCCAGGCCGGAAAGGAAGCACGCTTCGTATCCTAGCGAAGCCACAATGGCGTGGTCGGGATGTCGTGCCTGCCAGTAGGGGAGAATCACCACCTGCGGACGAACCTCGCGCAGGACCCGCACAAGTTTGATTCGATTCTCAAGCGTATTGGCGATTGCGCCATCGGGAAGATCAAGTGCCCGGCGCCAGCCTACACCCAGCAGGCGCCCCGCATCTTCAGCCTCGCGCGCACGATCTTCCGCCGTGCCACGCGTCCCGGCTTCGCCTTGGGTCAGGTCCAGGATTGCCGTTCGCAGCCCGCGAGCCGCGCTCCGCAGCAGGGTGCCGCCGCAGGTCTGTTCCACATCGTCGCGGTGGGCTGCGATGGCCAGCACGTCCGCAATCGAATCCGCAGCCATGCCAGCCCCCTCGATTCTCAATCTCAGTAGACGGTATTGTTCGCGTCGCTCACGCCGTCCATGTATGCTACATCCCACGCAGTGCCCGTCACCGTCACATACTGGTTATTAAAGGCTCTGCCGTCTTTTGTCGAATACACGTAAACCTGGCCACCTTCTGCAACGTAAACCTTGTGCAGGCTTGTTACCGCTGCAATGCCGGTCGCGTCTCCCTGGTAGGACTCAAGCAGCGTCACGGTTTTTGTTGCCGTGTTGTACATCGTCAAGCAGCCATAGGGTTGGCCCTTGGCATAGCGCTCGCCGTTTGTGCACTTGGTCATGCCGATCCAAAGCGTGTTGTCGTCTGCCTCGATAATTCGGCTCATCGCGCCCGGTTGGCCATCACTGATTGAAGTAGGACTCCCTGCCGTATTGGCGGCCAGGTCCACAATCGTAAGATTGCCCGCGAACAGACCATCCGGCAACAGCTGCTGCCCAATTACGTACATGGTTGTGCTGTCGATCAGGGCGTTGCTCGCGCCGCCGGGGATCGGAATCGTTTTCAGCTGCCCGGCAGTCGGCAGTTTCCCTGACCCCTGGTTTGGCAGAAAGATCGTTGGCCCCACAGGAAGCAAAGATATGGAGGACGCCGTCCCTCCGCATTCCTGCCCGCAGTTCAACACGTAGGCCGTCCCGCCGTCGTTTGAGAACAATGCCTTCACCGGCCGGTCGAACACCAGCGGCGCGCCGAACGGTGTCCCCGTCGAGTCCACCGAATCGGGGCTCTGGGCCTGATAAACGCACCATCCTGGCGCATTTTGCGGTTCGCAATCCACCGCGGCCTTCGGCCATGAGTTTGGCCCGCCTGAATACGAGAGCGTCTGCGACGCATTCAGCTTCTGTGGGTAGTAAATATAGTTCGAGTTCTGCACGAAAGCCAGGGCCGCCGATCCCCCGGAGTTCACGCTTACCTTGTAGACCCCAGGGAGGTTCAAACCAAAGGTTCCGCCGGTTGTATTGTCCACAACCGTCAGCACATGCGCCGCCTGACTCGCGGCAAAAATATAGTTCCTGTTGCGCGTGATGAAGACGCTCGACGAGGGTCCGTTCAGGCCCCGCTCACTGCCAGAGGTGTCCTCTTTTTGGTAGTTGGCAACCACCAGGGTGCCGTCGCCCGACCCGTATACAGCGCCAAGTTGCTCTTCCGGCATATTCTGAATCGAGATCGGCAAGGCACCCGAGTACCCTGCAACCGAGAACGTCACGCCCGGGTTGTTGTACTTGTAGCGGATGTCATAGTACCCATCCATGATTTCCAAAGTACCCTTACTTGCCAGGCTGGAGTTCTGAATGGCTACCAGGACACGATTCGTCAATCCGCTGGGAGGCAATACGCGACCCGCGAAATAAAACGTCTGCCCACATCCCACCAGCGCAACGGAAATCCCGAGTGCCCCGAGGGCGCTCAACCAAAGACTGCTCTTCTTCAAAATCCCTTACCTCGACGGAGTGTGCGGCAGGCCGCGATTTGGTGTGCGGCTCCGGTCAGTAAAACGGGCAATAGCCCCGATCAATCGTTGCCCCGTAACTCAATTCCAATGACGCCCAGCAGCTGCCTGAAATCTTTTGCCGACGCACCCATCAGGAGCGGCGACCCGCTTTGCGACAAGAGAAGGCGCACCCTTCCTGGCTGTGCCCCGTGACAATGCGTTTGACTCTCGAAGTATAACAAAGCAACCAGCGCCCCCGCTCAGTCTGCCTGCTACCGCCGAACGCCACCTCTGCCAGATCAAGTGCGATAGCATGAAGGCACAATGCCGTCTTTCGTTGACATCTTCGGCGACCGGCCCATGCTTGCCGACGGCGCCATGGGTACCGTGCTCTACGCGCGCGGAATCTTCATTAATCGCTGCTACGACGAGCTCAACCTCTCCGACCCCGGGCTCATCCTCTCGGTCCATGAGGAATACCTGCAGGCCGGCGCGGAGATTCTCGAGACCAATACTTTCGGCGCGAATCGCTTCCGCCTCGGCCGCCACGGTCTGGCCGGAAAAGTGGCTGAAATCAATGCTGCCGGCGTCAAGGTGGCCCGCGAAGCCGTCAACCACTTCAAGGAAAAGCAGGCTGGGGAAGCCTGGGTCGCTGGAGCTATCGGCCCACTCGGTGTTCGCCTGGAACCCCTTGGCAAGACCGGCCTTGACGAAGCTCGCGCCGCATTTGTCGAGCAGATCACTGCCCTCAAAAACGCCGGCGTCGACCTCCTCATCGTCGAAACCATGCCTGCCCTTAACGAGGCCCGTGAGGCATTGCTGGCCGCCCACGAGGCCGCGCCCGACCTTCCCGTTCTCACCATGGTCACAGTCGACGACGAGAGCAATTGCCTCGACGGCTCCTCACCCGCCCACGCGGCCGCACTGCTC
>JANXQR010000647.1 GCA_025353435.1 Acidobacteriota bacterium
GGACAATCGTGGTGCCTTGATTATTCAGTTCACGGAACAGGTCCATAATTTCGCGTGCCTGTGTGGAATGCAGGTTACCCGTAGGCTCGTCTGCCAACAGAAGCGAAGGCGCATGTACCACGGCGCGTGCGATGCCCACCAGTTGCTGCTGCCCGCCGGAAAGCTGATTTGGAAACAGGTCTTTTTTGGCGACGATTCGGAAGCGATCGAGGATGTCGGCGACCATGCCGGCTCGAACCTTTGCGGGGAGATTTTTGTAAGAGAGCGGCAGGTCGATGTTCTCAGCGACGGTGAGATCGTCCAGCAGGTGGTAGCTTTGAAAGACCATGCCGATGCGCTGGCGCGCGATGTCTGCACGCTGCTTGCGGCTTAGAGCATGTACGGCCGTGTCTCCGAACCAGTACTCGCCCAGCCAGCTGTCATCGAGCAATGCCAGCACGTTAAGCAGCGAGGACTTCCCTGCTCCACTCGGTCCCATCACGGTAACAAATTCGCCTTCGCGAATAGTGAGTCCAATGCGACGCAGCACCCACGTCTCGGTGTGACCTGTTTTGTAACTGCGCTCCACGTTTTTCAATTCGATCATGATGATTTCCTTCGTGCAGTTCCGGGGTTATGTACGGGCCTAGTCAATTCGCAAAGCGCGCATCGGTTGCACGCTGGCAGCGCGACGCGCAGGCAGTGCCGCTGCAAGTATCACCATCACCGCTGTGAGAAGCACGGCGGATGCAAGCGTAAGTGGGTCAGCGGAGGTGACTCCGTAGAGCTGGCTGCGGAACAGGCGTGCGACAGCCACTGCCAGAGGAAGCGCGATGATGGTAGCGATGGAAGCGATGAGGAGCATCTCGCGCGAGATAAGCAGAATCACGCTGGACCGTTGCGCGCCGAGCGCGAGGCGGACACCGATCTCGCGAGTTCGCTGTTCGGTGGAGTAGGCCAGTACTCCATACAGCCCCACTGCAGCTAACAGCATGGCAAGCGTGGAGAATCCAATGGCGAGAAAGGCAAGGGCGCGCTCATCAGAAGCACTGCGGTCTACTTGATCTTCCATGGTGCGAAGACCGTCGACGACCAATGTAGAGTCCAATTGATGAATGGTCTGACGAACTGCACCCTCGAGCGCCTCCGGCGGTCCTGAGGTGCGGAGGTACATGACGACACCACCGGGGTGCTTCTGTTGCAGGTAGGGCTCGTAGACGGCAGGGCCGAGAGGCGAGCGTAGATCGGAGTGTTTGATGTCGCCTACCACGCCCACAATGGTGGTGTCGAATTTGTTGTCGTCTGCTCCACCCTGTACGATCTGGCGACCGATGGCATTTTGCGGGGTGCCGAAGAAGCGCTTGGCAAACGCGAGGTTCACGACCGCAACCTCGGGCTGCCCCTTTGTATCCGCAACGGTGAACTCTCTGCCCACCAGCAGCGGCTGACGCAAAGTGGTGAAGTAGCCCGGGTTGATGCGTGGCTCTTCGAAGTTCATGTGCTCGTCTTCGGACGGTTTGTAACCCTGAATCGAGTAGTTGGAGGTTTCGTTGTCTCCCGAAAGTTCGGGATCGGTAGTGGAGGACACTGAACTGACGCCGGGGATGCGGCCGAGCGCCTCAAGTGCATTTTTGACGATCTGCGGTGTACGGTCTTCACCGTAACCAGAGCTGGTTGGATCGAGGCTGAAGGTCACGAGGTGGGTAATGTCGAAGCCGACCTGTTGCTGGCGAAGGTTGTCGAGAGTGCGCACAAAGAGGCCGGCCCCTGCGAGCAGCATCACGCTCAGGGCAATCTGCACGCCAACTGCGACTGCGCGGAATCTCTGCGATGCCTTCGACGCTGTTCCCATGTTTTGCCGTAAGGTATTCGTCAAGTCAGGGCGAAGGAAATGCAGCACCGGCGCAATACTGAACAGCAAGCTGGCTAACACGGACAGGCCCAGCGTAAAGACGAGAACCCGCGCATCGATCGAGGCGGAGTATGGCTCGGTCCCTGGGTCGGCACTGGTCATCAGTCGAACAAGGATGCGAGAAACCACCGGTGCAAGTGCAAGCCCAGCGGCAGCACCGGCCATGCCTAACATCCCGCCTTCAACGAGCAACTGCAAAACGATGCGGCTCCGTCGCGCGCCCAATGCGTACCGCATGGACATCTCCCTTGCGCGAGCGCTGGCACGAAGCAGCAGCAGGGTTGCCACGTTGAGCGCGCACATAGCGATCAGCAGACCGGCCATACTCATCAGGATGATGAGCGGCTTTTGAAGATCGAGGCGGCCGGGAGAGAAGCCCTTCGAATCGTCGAGCACCTTGAGATGCGATTCGTCGACGAACCGCCTTTTGAAACGCTCGGACGATTTCTTGTAGAGGGTCAGCTCGTACGCACGGAGGGAGTGCCACAAGGGCCCGAGGCTCGCTTCAGCTTGAGTAGCACTGACGCCGGGCTTGAGGCGAGCAACAAGAGTTAGGAATACAGACTGGTGGTTGTTGAGGTCGTCGCGCGGGACCATCCATGGCATGGCGATCTCCACCATGCTCATCGGAATGAACAGGCCGGGCTTGTAGCCTCCGATAGCTGAGTCGAAGTTCTCGGGAGCTACGCCAAGAATGGAGAATGATCGACCATTGATGAGGACTGTCTGGCCAACGACGTCGCGGGCAGCACCGAAGCGTGCCTTCCAATAGCTGTGGCTGAGGACTACAACCGGGTTGGCATTCTTGGCCGTATCGTCCTGCTGAGTGAACAGGCGGCCTACGGCCGGCTTGAGGCCAAGGAGTTGGAAGTAATTTCCGGTTACAACTTCAGCTTCTTTGTTCTCCGCCTGATTGTGCCAGGAAACACCGAGCGTCGTTTTATCCGCTGCGATCATTCCTTGAAAAACCTGGTTCTGGTCGCGCAGGTCTTTGTACATCGGATACGAGAAATAGTTCAAGCGACCGTCTGAGTCACCACCGAAGCTGCTCATGGAGCCCGAGAAGGCGCCCGACCATTCGAAGCGGACGAGTTCCTTCGGCTTCTCGACGGGGAGCATGCGCAGCAGGACCTGGTCATAGAGGGTAAAGATTGATGCGTTCGCGCCGATGCCGAGCGCGAGCGTAAGCACCACCGTGATCGTGAATCCCGGCGACTTGCGCAACTGGCGCAAAGCGTAGCGAATGTCCTGAAGCAACGAGTTCATCAACGATCTCCTATTCGGTGCGCAGAGCTTGCATGGGCTCGATGGAAGCGGCGCGACGGGCGGGAAGGAGCCCTGCCGCCGTCCCGCAAAGCGCGAGGACAAGGGTTGCACCCGCAAAGGCGAGAGGATCATACGAGCTGATTCCGTACAGCTGACTTGCCAGCATATGGCCGGCAAACAGCGACACGGGGATTCCGATGATGAGCCCCAGAGCGAGTTGAAAGGCGACTCCACGCAGCACGATGCCCATGACACCGGAGCGTGTGGCGCCGAGCGCCATGCGGATGCCGATTTCATTTGTGCGGCGCACCACGAAATACGACATGACGCCGTAGAGCCCAACCGAAGCCAGAATTAGCGCGAGCACTCCGAAGAGCGTAGTCAGTCTCGCGAGCAGCCGATCCTGGATGAAATTGTCGTTGACCTGCCTATCGAAGGGGTGAACATCAACGACCGCCAGATTCGGGTCAACAGAGGCCAATGTGCGCCGCAACAATTCGTCCACGTTCTGCTGGCGCGAGCCGAAATCGATGAGGATCGAGCTAACAATCATCGACTGCACCTCGCCACTAATGAAGGGCGGGGCGAATCGATTGAAGCGCTGGGAGAGAGGGCGCAAGTAAACTGGTCGGACGGCTTCGCGGGGATTGTTCATTTTGAAGTCGCGAAAGACGCCGACAATCTCGAATGCACTCGAATACTTCGGGTCATCGATCCCAAAATGTTTTCCGATGGGGTCTTCCTGGGAGTAGAAGCGCTTCACGAACGCCTCGTTGACAATGGCCACTGGCTGCGATGTTGCTGAATCCTGGTCGCTGAAATCGCGGCCGCGCACCATGGGCACGCCTATAGACTGAAGAAACTGTGTACTAACACGATCCCATGTGGAATTGCAGTTTTCATCGGCGCGTGGAACGGGATGCCCCTGAGGCATCGCGCATTCCCCCCAGTTGTCGCCCTCAAGCGGACTATAGAGCGCGAGGGCTACGTGCGAGACGCCCGGCAGAGCCGAGAAGCGAGACTCGATCTCCCGATACAGAGCGGGGGCGCGATCGGGAGTGTATCCCGCGCCCGCCGGATCGATGTGCATCACATATCGGTTGCTGGTAACGATGCCGAAATTCTGGTTTTCCAGATTCCCGAGGGAGCGTGTCATCAAAATCGCGCATGCCAGCAGCACCATGGAAAACATTGCCTGCAAAACCACCAATGCCTTTTGCGAGATTCCGGAGCTGTCCCTTGTTGAGCGATTCATTCCGCGAAGAACTTCTGCCGGTTGAGCTTGAAGCGAGAACCATGCTGGGGCAAGTCCAAACAGAATGCCGGTCACTAGTGATACGGCGAATGCGAAGCCGAGGACCATCAGCGATGGACTGGCACTAACGGGAAGGTTGGGTGCATCGGGAAAGGCGAGGGCCAGAATTGTGCGCGAGCCGGCATAAGCAACGCCGAGGCCGGCGAGGCCTCCCATGCAACTCAAGAGAATGCTTTCAGTCAACGTCTGTCGGATGATGCGATTACGTCCAGCTCCCATGGCCATCCGCACCGCGATCTCTGATCGGCGCGCCGTGCTGCGAGCGAGCATCAGATTGGCTATATTCGCACATGCAATCAGGAGCACCACAGACGAGAGGATCATCAGCATCTTCAGTCCCGTGCCCGTCTCCTGCTGAAGGTTCTGAATTCCTCCTCCGGCAGGAACGATTGCCACATACTGCTTGGAAATGATTGCCGTGCCGCCATGCTGCGTGTACGCCTCGCGGGTAAAGAGCCACTGGCGCAAAGCGGCCGTCAATTTGCCTTGCAGAGCTGCAATGTTAGTGCCTTGGCGAACTCGTCCAATCGGGTAGAGCCAATTTGAATCAGGATGATGGAGGATTGCGGTTTGACCTTCGCGAACGTAGGGCTCGGTGGATAGAGGCATCCAAAAATCCGCCGGGGTATCGGTCACGCGATCTCCGAAGAACCCCGCGGGAGCTACGCCGATTACGGTGAACGGGTGCGCCTGAATGGAGATCGTCGAGCCTACCACCGACGGGTCCGCGCCGAACTCATTCTGCCACGCGCGATAGCTGAGCACTACGACTGGAGCGGCGTTTTCGCTGTCATCACTTTCGCCCATTGTCCGGCCCATCGACGCGCCAAGGCCAAGCGTAGAGAAATAGTTTCCCGACACCCATTCGCCGCGCAGTTCGCGGCCTCGCGCTTCGCCGCGCCGCACGCTGTACCTCCAAATACCCGCTTGGACTGCGGCCAACTGCTCAAATTCCGGCGCCGACTTCTTCAGGTGCAGATAGAGGTCATAGGAAAAAATATCGAAGTCACCGTTGCGCTCAACAAACCCACCATTCACGCAGCAGTTGTCGGTATCGCCTATTCGATAAAGCAGCGCGGGATCTGCAACCGGAAGCGAACGCAGCAGGATGCCCTTGACCAGCGTAAATATGGCCGTATTCGCGCCGATGCCGAGAGCCAGCGTGACGATCGCAGTGAGCGCGAATCCGGGCGACTTGCGCAATTGGCGCAACGTGTAGCGCAAGTCCTGGATCACGCTCCCGCCGATCATGGCTACGCCTCTACTTCCGCCGTCAGCTTTTGCAGTTCCTGCTCTGACACAACCTTGCCGTCGAACAGATGCACTTCCCGCTCCGCATGTTTGGCAAAGCGCGGATCGTGGGTCACCATGCAGATGGTCGAGCCCTCGCGATGCAGGTCAGCGAGCAGGTGCATCACCGCTTCACCATTCTTCGAGTCCAGGTTGCCGGTTGGCTCGTCGGCCAGCAGGATGGATGGCGAACCTGCCAGCGCGCGCGCAACAGCCACACGCTGCTGCTGACCGCCGGAGAGTTGGGCGGGATAGTGCCGCATGCGGTGCGCCATGTTCACGCGCTCCAGTGCTTCCTTTACGCGCTTTTTGCGCTCCGCAGACGGCATGCCCGCGCGATACGTAAGCGGCAGTTCCACATTCTCTTCCACTGTCAGGTCACCGATCAGGTTGAAGCTCTGGAAGATGAATCCGATCTCCTGGTTGCGAATACGCGAGCGCTCGCTGAAACTCAGGTTCTCAACCGGCTTGTTGTTCAGCAGATACTTGCCGCCAGTGGGCGTATCCAGCAGTCCGAGGATGGAAAGCAGCGTCGACTTGCCGCAGCCCGAAGGCCCCGACATTGCCACATATTCACCGCGCGAAATTGTGAGGTGAATTCCAGAGAGCGCGTGAGTCTCCACCTCGTCGGTGTAGAAGACTTTGGTCAAATCCTCAATGTCAATCAGCTTGTCATTCATGTCGATTCAATCTCCTTGGGTAATCCGAATTCTTTGCTGCACGTTAGCCGATCAATTGTGCCATCGGCCCTTAGAAGTAACTCAGCCACCACTGCACCTTGTGGCGGCGCCGATATTCAGCGAACCACGCGCATGGAAAATACAGGGCCACGAGCAATGCGATCCATGCCGCGTACACCGTCACGAGACCGTGCCCGTATCCCTCCGGGACTTCATTCATCCAGAAGCTTCCCTTCCACAACCACCCGACCGGTTGATGGGAGGCGTAGGCAAGAAGAATGGCCCCGCAATGAATGAAGTAAAGATGGAGTACGTAAAACATCAGTGGAACGTTTCCGAAAATTACAACTGGTTTGCTCACTAACTGAAATACCCGCGAATTTCCCCAGCGATCGACTACCGCGAGCAAGATCAGACTCGGCCCAAGCGTCATCAGCAGAAACTGCAACGAAGGCGGATACTTCTCGGTGTCGAGGAAGCTCATTACGCTCATCACAAATGAACTCTGCACGTGCCACTCGCCCGGAGAATTGCGCGCCACGCCGGCAGTTGGATTGCCGTATGCATTGAACGCGCGCAGCACAATAAACGCGGCGGTGGCGGCGATACCAATCCAGAGCGTAATCCGCGCGCGTAAGGCAACTGGCTTCTCAAACAGCTTTCCGAAGACATAGCCGAGTATCATCACGCCGGCAAGAGGGAGCAGGGGAAAGAGCACGAAGAAGTGGGTATGCGGCACCACGCCTTTGCGGTGCAGAATGGATAACAGCCAGTCGAAACGCCCCAGTTGTGCAGGCTTTACCGCATCGAACAGATCGTGCAGCAGTACGATCGCGGCGCCAATTGCGAATGTGATCTTGTTGGGCAGCCAAACCAGGAACGCTAGCAAAATCATCGAGCAGCCCAGTGACCAGATCACGCCGCCCATCCGCCAGAAGACGAACGTCCAGGCATATTCAATGATGGTGAATTCGAGCAGCACCAACCAGAGTCCGCGCGTCAATAGGAAGCGCGAAGTCGCCCCCACGGAGCCGGACCGCGAGCGATAGAGATATGCGCCCGTCCCTGCCAGGAAAAAGAAAAGCGGAGCACAGAAGTGCGTAATCCAGCGCGTGAAAAACAATGCAGGCCAGGTGTGGGCCACGTCTTCCGGCTCCACCGGAATATTGGTCAGGAAGTCGCGCAGGTGATCGATGCCCATGAGGATGAGCGCCAAGCCGCGCATGAAATCGACAGAGACGATGCGGTCGCCCGCCAATCGCCCCGCGACATCAGCGGCTGCCGTCACACTCCTCGCCTGGGCCATTGCCTGCGCCATGTTCCCCTTCCCACTTTGACTCGTTCACTGATTGCTGTCCGCTGGCGGCTGCGATTACTCGAGCCGGATTCGGTCCACACCGTCATAGCGCGACATGTCGGAGAGAATCACCGTGTCGCCTTCTTTAAGCCCGTCCTGCACCGTGATGTATTGCACCGAAGCTTTGCCCACCTTGACCGGCACACGGACTGCACCCTTATGATCGGGGTCTTCTTTGAACAGGCTCAACGTGGAGTTCTCGTTGCCCAGCGCAGGTCGGCCAACATAGAGCACATTATTCAAGTGTTCCAGATCGATCGTCCCGTCCACGCTCAACTGCGGAACCGCGCCTGCGGGCAGGGGCCCATCCAGCGATACGTCAACTGTGCGGGTTCCGTTCACGACCGAGGGGTCAATTCGTATCACGTGTCCCGCAACCACTCCGTTGTGGGTGTCGATAGTTGCCGGCTGGCCGATCTGGATGTCGTGCGCCTGCGTCTCCGCGATCTGCAGGGCTGCTTTAAGCTTGTCCATCTGAATCACTTCGGCAACCGAGGTTCCAGCAGTCACGTGGGTGCCCGCCTGCAGGGGCGTCGGAAGCGGCGCAACAACGCCAGATATTCCTGCTCGGACCTGAAGCGCTGAGGACTGTTTTTCATACAGATTCATCAACGCCCTGGCCTGCTCGATCTTCGCTTGCGACGACGCTAACTGTACCTCGATGGCCTTCTGGTTGACGTCAAGCTGTTCCAGGCTCAGCGAGTGCTGCGTCGTCAGTTGATCGGCAGTATTCTTTGACTTCTGGTATGCAAGCCCCGAAATCACGCCCAAATCGAACAGCTGCTTATCTGTTAGTGCCTGCAATTGATCCTGTGTATAGTCGGAATTCACCGCCGCCGCAGCGGTCTTCTTGTCCATCAGGGTGCTTTGCAGCTGCGCCTGCAGACTTCGATAGTCGGCCTCCGCGCCCTTCAGCGCGAACTGCGCGTTCAGCAGTTGCTGCTGAAGCTGCGGATCGGCCATTTCTAACAAGATCGTGTCCGGCGTAACAATTGTGCCCGGCAGCGCGCGAATGCGCAAAACCGTCGCCTCAGTCTGCGCTGGAATCAGCTCGATCGAGTCTTCGCGAGGAACCAGTGTGCCGGTTGACCCACGCACTTGCCGAATTATGTTGCCGCGTTTTACGGTGTCCGGCCAAACCGCAGACGCGTCCACAGTAGGTGATGCCGGCTTCAGCCGCGAAACACCATATCCAGCGACCAAAAGGACTACGACGGCTACACCGATCCAGACAATTAACTGGCGGCGCTTCTTTAGCTTGATGTCAGGGCGAGCGATATCCATTGCGTCAAGGTAGATGCACTTGCCGTGCCAATTTGAGCCCTCCACTTAGCATCACAAAGTAAAGGGTTTGCAAAGCAAATTGGATGATGAGAGTCTGAATTCGGCTGACCGCTGGTACAAGCAAGTGTCCGTTTTCGGACACTCGAAAGCACAAAAAACGCCGTTCTTGCCTTCAGCTATTCAGACCCGTTCGACAGCCATCGCCACGGCATTCCCGCCGCCCAGACAAAGTGCGGCTACCCCGCGTGTTTTGCCCCGCTGAGCCATCGCTGAAAGCAGCTTCACCAGCACCGCCGCCCCGCTTGCCCCAATCGGATGTCCTAAGGCCACCGCGCCACCGTGCACGTTGACCCGCGCCGGATCGAGTTCCAGGTCGCGAATTACCGCCAACGCTTGAACCGCGAATGCTTCATTTAACTCGAACAAATCAACGCTACCCGGGTCCCAGCCCACCTTCGACATGAGCTTTCGGACGGCATCTATGGGCGCCAACCCGAACCACTCAGGCTCCCTGCCCGCCGTAACTGCGCCCCGGACGACCGCCAGCGGCTTCAGTCCGAAATCCCTTGCCCGATCCGCGCTCATAAGCACTACCGCCGCAGCCCCGTCGCTCACTCCAGGCGCGTTCCCCGCCGTGACGGTGCCGCCCTCCTTAAATGCAGGTTTGAGCCTCCCCAGCACTTCCACTGTCGTCTCCGGCCTGATTCCTTCGTCCGATACGAAAAGTCGAGGCGCCTCACCCTTCTTCGCTGCCAGAATCTCGACCGGCAAAATCTCGTCCTTAAACTTGCCCTCCAGTGTGGCCCTTGCGGCCTTCTGGTGCGATTCGGCTGCGAAGGCGTCCTGTTCCTCGCGGGTTATGCCGTACTTCTCCGCAATCATCTCCGCACCCACGCCCATGTGGAATCCGCGGTAAGCCTCCCACAGGCCATCGTTCACCATTGCGTCAACTACGGTTCCATTTCCCATGCGATAGCCAGAACGGGCCTGCGGTAGGAGGTAAGGGGCGTTGCTCATCGATTCCATGCCGCCCGCCACCATCACTTCCGCGTCGCCCGTCTGAATAGCCTGGGCGGCAAGCGCCACCGCACGCAGGCCAGATCCGCAAACCTGGTTAACGGTAAGCGCAGCGGACTCCGCGGGCAATCCTCCGTAGATAGCCGCCTGCCGTGCCGGATTTTGCCCCAGGCCGGCCTGTAGAACGCAACCCATAATGGCTTCATCCACTTGCGCCGGATCGACCCCCGCCCGCCTGACCGCCTCCCGGACTACGAAAGCTCCGAGCCTCGGGGCGGCAAAGAATTGCAGAGAGCCCTGGAACTTCCCGATTGGCGTGCGCACCGCTGAAACAATAACGGCTTCCTTCATTTCCAACCTCCTGGCGAACGAGCCCAAGCATAGCAATTCCGCTCGTCACAAGTGAATGAACGATCGCTGCACACCAAACGGGTTTGTCGTCTCGTCGTTTCGATGTGTAGAGTTGTTTTGCGGATTCGAGACTCCTTGTTAGCGTCCTGAGTTGCCTAACAAAATGATCGCGCCTCGATTTAAATCGTCGAAACCCCGGAGCGAGATCTCCCGTCCAACCTGAAGGGCAATCCGCAAGGGTAAGGTATGGTGCCGTGCGTAAGCTGATCCTGCTCGCTCTGACAGGCTTTTTGGTGCTGAATGCGCATGGCGCTCGGCGTCTATCTGTCGCTCAACTTGAAGAGACCCTCACCGTCGCCGTCGCAGAGCATCGCGCGGACGCTGATATTGTGCGCCAGATAGCCGGAATCGAGCTCTCAGAGCGTCTCACGGCGGCCACCCTCGACCGTCTCGCAGCCCGCATTTCGCTTCAGCCACGAACCGCGCTCGCGCTGCAACTGCTGTCCGATCAATCCGCTTTCCTTGACCCACCCAGTAGCGAATTCCTCGCCACTGCGGCGCCAGACGCGGAATCACAGCAGCAGATGCTCGAATCGGCGCGCGCCAACTCGGTCGAAACATGGGCCCGCCTTCCGAATTTTTTTGTCGCCCGCGACACCACCCGCTTCGACGATGGCGCCGAGGTGCTCAAACAAGGCGACTGGCCCGTCCGCGCAGGTCTCCATTCTGTTGGCACGTCCACACGGCAGATCACTTTCCGCGACGGCAAAGAGGTCGTAGATCCAACGGCTGAAGCCTCATCCAAGTCGGCCTCCGAACTCGGCTTACACAGCTGGGGGGAATTCGGTCCGGCCTTAACAGTTGTCTTGACTGACATGGCAAAAACGAAAGCTTCTTTCAGTCATTGGGAGCAGGTCTCCGGGGTGCTGGCCGCTGTCTATCACTACCAGGTCCCGCGTGAGGCCTCGCATTACGCTGTTACTTACAGCTTTTCACGCGAGCAGATACTCGGCCGAACCCAATACGGTGTCCCGGGTCGTGATCGGTCTCCCCAGCAAGTCGCCAATATCCCGCGCGCTTCTGAAATTCAGGCATATAGTGAAACTCCCAGCTACCACGGCTCCATCGCTCTCGACCCCACAACCGGCGCGGTGCTCCGCTTAACCATTGAGGCGGAACTCAGCAAGGGTGACCCCCTCCAGCGCGCGGCAACTGCGATCGAATACGCACCGGTGGTCATCGGTGATAGGAAATACATCTGCCCATCACGCAGCCTTGCCATTTCCCTCCAACCCCCGGGCCGTGGCGCCTGCGGCTTGAATTCGACCACTCCAGGCGTGGGAAGCAATTCTCTCGGTTGGCAAGGCTCTGTTTCCGGTTGCGGCAACTCTCCCGTCCTCCTGATCAACGAGACCACATTCACCAACTACCATCGACTTGGCTCGACGGCTCGCATCGTGGCGGACGGCTCATCTCCGGCTCCCGAGGACTTCAAACCGTCCGAGTTGAAAGAAGCGACCGCTCCTGTTGCCAATCCGCTACCCCCTGTGACACAGGAAATGCAATCATCTCGGGGCGGCGGCGATCAAGGTCAGGCGCCTCCCGCCCCGGTCGCTGACTCTTCACCGACCACCTCGACCTCGGCCACTGTCGCGACACCTCCGGCCCCCGCAACGCCCATAATTCCTGAAGTCAGCATGAGCGATGTTGATGAAGTTCCCGATTTTCCTTCCGGGCCTGCACAAACGGATACCGGGTTTTCACTCAAGGTCACCACGCGTCTGGTCGACATCGGGCTCGTGGCTACTGACAAAAAAGGCCACCCGGTAACCGATCTCAAGCCTGAAGACTTTGAGGTTTACGACGGAAGTCGCAAACAGGAGATCCGTTTCTTCACCGCTCCCACGGCTCCCGCGCAAATAGCAGTGGCTTCCGCTCAAGTGGCAGTGACTCCGCCAGCGCCGGCTGAGCAACCGCATCAGGATTTCTCTAACCGTGCCCCGGAACCCACTCCTTCAGCTCCCCCATCGGCCCCGCGCGAAACAGGTGGGACGATCCTGCTGGTCGACGAGAGCCACATAGCCTGGGGCGACATGCAGAATGCCCGCAATCACATGCTGAAGTTTCTGGAGACGGTGCCACCCTCAGAACGCGTTGGCCTCTACACCATGAACGGACTCGCCTTCCATGTCCTCATCGAGGTCACGTCCGATCACGCCGCACTCACTGCTCGGCTCAAGAAATTCATGCCCACGGCTCAGTCGCTCCAGAAGGCGCAGGAAGAGGAGACGCGCAATCGCCAGCAATACGATTATGTTCACAACGTTGCCGATCTCAACTCAGTGAACGGCAATCACAATGACGTGGCCGATGCCGAACAGCCGATCGATCCGCAGCTTCTCACCATGGGCAACAATCCGGCCCGTGCCTCATTGATCATCCTTGCCCAGGTAGCCCGCCATCTCGCGTCCATTCCGGGGCACAAGAACCTGGTGTGGGTCTCAAGCGATAACGTTTTGGCGGACTGGCAGGATCAGCAGGTTGGAATCGACAAAAGCCCAAAATCAATCGAGTCATTCGCACTGCGCGCTCAGGAAGCGATGAACGAAGCGCACGCCGCGGTGTACCCGTTTGATGTATCCCAACTTGAAGCCGGCGGCATCGGGGCTGACCTGCAGCACGCCAACGTGCAGCTTGCTCCGGCGCAGGCAGATAACATGGCTACCGCGGCCTCCGCGGGCGGAGGAGGCGGAGCCGGGACCTCCGTACGCGACACTGGGAATGGCCGCATCACCGCCACCATGAGTCAGGACCTTCATCCCATCCAGGGACAGGTACGCGATCTGGCTTCCGCCACGGGAGGCCGCACCATTCGCCGCTCCGGCGACCTGGCTTCCGAGCTTAATGGAATTGTCGACGACGGACGTGCCACCTACCAGTTGAGCATTTCTCCCGAAGGGCCGGCAGACGATCAGTATCACAAGCTGACAATCAAGCTCACCGGGCGCAAAGGAGTCACCCTCCGCTACCGCACCGGCTACCTCTACGCCAAGGAGCCGGTAACGCTCAAAGATCGATTCCGGCAGGCCATCTGGCGTCCCACCGATGTAACCGAAATCGGTGTCACCGCTCAGGTAAACGCAAGCGGTGCCGAGTCTGCCGTCAAGCTCAACATCACTGCTGGTGACCTGGGAATGGAGCAGCGGGGCAGCCGGTGGATGGACAAGCTCGATATTTTCTTCATCCAGCGCGATGACGCGGGAATACACGCTCAGGTGGAGGGCCAGACCCTGGGCCTCCGTCTCAAAACAGCCACTTATCAAAACGTTCTGTCACTTGGGGTGCCATTCGAACGCGCAATTGAGTTGCACTCAGGCATGGCTTCTCTCCGAGTCCTTGTGGTCGATGAAAACTCCGGCCGGATCGGCTCCATCACCATTCCTGCCGCTGTGCTCCACTCTGCCCCGCTGCAGGCAAAATCGTTTTAGTACAACGTCTGGCCCAGGAGTTACAATTTTCGCGCCCTTCCAACTCGGAGGAATCACAGCATGAAACGAACAGGATGCATCGCACTTTTATTGCTCGCAGGGGTTCCGGCGTGGTCTGCCAAAAAGATTACCATTGCGGAACTCAAAGATATGCTTACGAACCTGCATCAACAGAGCAAGAGTGATGCCGATGTGTCCAACGCGTTGAAGGAAGTACAGCTCAATGAGGAACTCACCCGAAACATGATGAACAGCCTGGTTCCGGCTGTCCCAGGGCCCCTTTCAACCGAGCAAATCTACGTGCTTGAAGCGCGGAGTGCCATGCTCGCTCCGCCTCCAAGCGATATTCCCGACACGCCCGCGCCAGATGCCGCCGCGCAGCAGGCGCTCCTCGCCAAGGCCGATACCTACGCCACCAAGACCTACTCCGCTCTGCCCGGCATCTCGGCCACTCGGACCACGTTGCGCTTCCAGGACAACGTCGAAACGCTTGCTGCTGGTTCCGGGTTGCAGGGCAGCGCTACAGACGTGTCCACGGGGTCAGGCACGGTGAGCGCTTACCAGTTCGTCCGCTACATCAACGCATCGGACTCACCTATCTCCTTTGAACGCGGCGAGGAAAAGCTTCCGGAGGACAAGACCCACTGGGGTGCAAACGGCATGATAGCCCTTGCTCAGCCAGCCCCGAGCCTTGCCCAGGTTTGGGCGGAAGCCAAGGACGGCGGTGCCGTGAAGTGGGTTCGCTGGGAGACCATCAACGGCCAACCAGCCGCAGTGTTCTCGTTCGAAGTACCAAAGAAAAAGACCCATCTTGCCCTCAACGTCTGCTGCTTCCCCAAGATTGACCAGACGGGGACGGTGCGATTCACGTCGGCTGGGACCGGGGTCGGAGCCGGGGGGGCCGGCAGCGGCCCGGGAGCAGCGGGGGGCGCCCACGGGAGCCTTCAGACCAACACCGAATACAGTCCCTATAAGGCCGTTGCTCCATATCACGGTGAGTTCTTCATTGAGCCCGAAACCGGGATCATCCTGCGCATGGTCACACAGGTCGAGCTCAAGCCAAGTGAAGTCGTGCATCAACTCGACACGCGCGTCGATTATGGTCCTGTAACGATCGGTGATAAGTCTCTGGTATTGCCCATGAAAACAGTAGTCGCTACTGAAGTCGTGCCCTATGGTGAGTCCGGCGGCGGAACCTATCACACCCGCTGCACGCTATTCACATCCGAGTACAAAAACCAGCAACTTACGGGCGCAACAGCCCAAAAGTAGAACAGGGTCGGCGCTTTGGCCTTTCGGTTCGTATTTGCTACCCTTGCCCTACCATGCACCGCACATTTCTCAGGGTAGTGACCATACTCCTGCCTTTTCTTCTTGCTCATTCGGTTGGCGGCCAGCAACTGCTCAATCCACAGTCGATCCGCTTTGACGGTGCACCGCAATATTCCACCGATGAGTTCCTAAGTGTGGTCGGAATAAAAAAGGGCCAGGTTTACACCGCGGACTACTTCAATCAATCCGCTCAGAAGCTCATGGCAACCGGCGTCTTCGACAATGTGGGCTTCAAATTCGACGGGCTGGAATTGATCTATTCCATCCATGAGAATCCCAACCTGTATTCAGTCGTGATCGGCAATATTCCGATAGAGACCGGTGCGGAACTCGATGCACGGCTCCATCAGCAGATCCCTCTATACCACGGAAGAATGCCCTCCGAGGGAACGGTCTTTGACGATGTGCGAAACGCGCTGCAATCAATGGTTGCTGATGAAGGAATCGACGCCAAGGTGACATTTGTTCCTGGCGGGGATAACCCTGGCAAGAAGGCTACCGCGATTAAATTCTTCATTGACACGCCGCCTGTCGAGATCGGCGACATCCAGATTACGGGCGCTTCTGATGGTTTGCGTGCTCAGATCGATGAGGCGGCAAAGCGTGTGAACCGGAAGTTCGACGCCACAAATTCTGCAATAGTCATCGAGGATCAGATCGCCTCCACATACCTCGGTCACGGATATCCGGCCGCCGTCATTCAAGCGCGCCGCTCCGGAAAGCCCGTATTGGAAAATGGCGTTGTTCGTGTCCCATATACAGTTACGGTGCAGGAGGGTCACGCTTACAAGCTGGGCTCTGTCAAACTCGCTTCGGGCATTCCGATTGCGGTGGACGAGGTGGAAAAGCTGACAAGGTCGCGGGATCGCTACACGCAGGAATTCGGTTATGTTACCGGCATGCAAAGTGGAGTTGAAGGCCGGCTGAAGGGCAAGGGCTATCTGGATTGCAAAGTTAAGGCGAATCCGGAATTCGATGAAACTGCCGGAGTTGTGAACTACACAATCGATGCCGTTCCAGGCCCCCAGTACCACCTCGGACTCCTCCAATTCGACAACGTCAGTGATTCCCTCCGCAGTCTCCTTATGCGAAATTGGCAGATGATGCCGGGCGATCCCTTCAATGAAAGTTATGTCGCCAACTTCATCCTGTTCGCGCAGAAAAGCGACCCGGTGCTGGAACGCAGTCTCGCGGGAGTAAAAGCCACTTACGACGCCCATTCGAATCCCGATACGCATGAGGTCAACCTTGTGATTCGCCTGCAAAGGCAATAGCCGGTATTCTCTTGCCATGCTGCATACAATCTTCGATCACATGTTCACACTGCCGCTTCCCTTCCTGGAAAAGCTGCTTCGACCCGTCATCGTCTACCTCGTGCTGGTGGTGCTGCTTCGCCTGTTCGGCAAGCGGGAACTCGCCCAGCTGAATCCGTTCGACCTGGTGGTTTTGCTATCACTCTCCAACACCGTGCAAAACGCGATCATCGGCGATGACAACTCGATCTCCGGCGGCGTTATTGGCGCCGTAGGACTGCTCGGCATTAATTGGCTCGTGGTGCGAACGCTCTACAACTCACCTCGACTCACCCGAGTGATCGAAGGCAGTTCAACACTTCTCGTGACCGATGGTGAAATTGATATGCCCGCCTTGAAGCGCGAATCCCTCACGGAAGAAGAGCTGATGGAGGTCATCCACCGCCAGGGCTTTGAAAGACTCGACCAAGTGGGACGCTGCGTACTCGAGCCTAACGGCACCTTCTACGTGGAACCCGTAGAACCATCCTCGGCGGATCGGCAGCACACTGAAGTGCTCGCGCGGATTGATTCCCTCATGAAGGAGGTTGCCGGGCTGCGAGCAGATATGACGAGGAATTCATGATTTCCTCCGGCAAGCCGCAACGTCTCAACGAATACACTCAACTCGTGAGGAACTGTTCGTCTGCGATGGTATTACCTACTCGTCTTCTGTCTGCGGCTCTATTTGCCATCACTCTCCCGGCTTCTGGCAGCGTGGTAGCTCAGTCGCTTCAGCTCCGCCCGGAAAAACCTCAACCAAGCGTCCCGCAATTGAAAAGTGATTCATCCCCGGCACCACGGGCGACGCCCATTCTGCCTTCAGGAACGTGCTTTCAGGTAGAGATATCCCGCAATTACCCGATGAAAGCCGGCGAGGCTCTCGAAGGCCGTCTCGTCTACCCGCTCTATTTCGACGGCAATCTCGTTGTCGCGGCAAACACGCCGGTGAGGGGAACAGTCGTCGAACTCCAACCTGACCGCAAAGCGCGCTGGCATGCACGCCTCCGGGGCGATCTCACTCCATTCCACATTGCCAACGTTCGATTTGACCAACTTGCGCTGCCCGAGGGACAGCGTGCCATCCAGACAAGCGGAGTAGTGACTGGCGCGCCAGTGCTGCGTCTCTACGCTCCCGGCGCTGCCCCGAAGCGGTCGTTCATTCGGAAAAATTGGGACATTGCCAAGGCTCGGCTTCATGAGCAAGTAGCATTCTTTACCGATCCCGGCCGAGGCCAGCGCGCGCTTGAGATTCTCTACCACCAGCTCCCTTATCACCCCGAGCACATTCCAGCGCACACGGCGTGGACTTTTGAGATATCCGCACCACTGACCCTGTCCGACCTTCCAAAGAGCGCCGCATCTCCCTCAGAACCCACCACCATCCCCGGTCGGCCCGAGGTTTGGTCTGTGCGGGCTCTCCTAGTCAGTGAAGTCACCTCCGCCACCGCCAAACCCGGTGACCTTGTTGAGGCCCTGGTCGTCGAACCCGTGTTCGATAAAGATCGCCAACTCGTAGTTCCTCAGGGCTCTTTGCTAGTCGGCAGGGTCACCACAACAAAATCTGCACGCTCATTCGGCCGCAACGGCAAACTCCGCTTCACATTCCAGCAGGTGCGTTTTCCGCACGACGCAGGAGCACCGGCCACCGATCAGCCGGTCCAGGGTGCACTCTCGGGGGCGACGGCTCAAAGCACTGCTGGACTAACTCTTGACGCCGAAGGAACCGTGAGCCCGAAGAGCCAGTCGAGCGTCATTGCTCCCCTGTTGCTCTCCATGTTGGCCGGACGCGCCCTGGACAATGACGGAAATCTCACCGTCCAGACCGGCGTCTCGTCGAACGGGTTCGGCCTCATAGGCAGAGTCGTAGGCCTCGCTGCCCGCAATCGAAACATCGCTGCCGGGTTGGGGTTCTACGCCGCCGCGCTCTCGACTTACGAGAACTTCCTGCGCCCCGGCCATGACGTTGACTTCCCCAAAGACACGCGCATCGAAATTGAGACGACGCCCCTCCGAGCGCCCGTCCTGAAACCAGATCCTCCAACTGAATAAATATCTGTTGCAGATATATCTGTATCGGATATAATGACGCCATGGCAACTGCTGATAGCTCATCCCCACTCACCCCAGCCGTATTCGCCATTCTGCTGGCGCTTGCTGAGGACAACAAGCATGGCTACGCGATCATGAAGGAAGCCAACACGCCCAAGGGCGGCTGCGTCTCCATGGGCCCCGGAACTCTGTACGGCACGCTCGATCGCCTGATGCGCGACGGCTTGGTGGAAGAAACAGGCATGACTGACAATGAGCGTCGCCGTTACTATCGGCTCACCGCGGACGGCCGCGCCGCTGTGAGCGCCGAAGTCGTTCGGCTCGATGCGGCGGTTTCGTCCGCCCGTTCATTGGGGCTCATCCCTAAGCGAGTGCGATCATGAGCAAACTACTCTTCAATGGCAGCGTTGAAAAGCTGTACTCACTCGCGCTCAGACTCTACCCGCAGCCGTTCCGTGATGCGTACGCGCCTCAAATGCGACAGACGTTGAGGGACGCGTTGACCGATCGAGTATCTCGACGGCCCTATTTCCTGAATCTGATTGCCAGGGATCTAATTACTTCAATATTCAAGGAGTACTTGAGTATGTTCCGTGAACTTTACGCTCGCCCCGCACTGATTTTCAACGCCATCATTCTCGCCGGAATCGCCTCCGGAATTGCCCTGGCGCTCTATGCCATTCCGCAACAGGTTCTGCGCAATGGCGCCAACGATCCACAGATCCAACTCGCCACGGACGCGGTTGCACGGCTCGAGGACGGCGCGGCCCTTTCAGAAGCCATCCCCGCAGGAAACGTGGATATGGCCCGCAGCCTGGCGCCATTTATCATCGCTTACGACAACCAGGGAAAGCCGCTCGCATCACAGGCAAAGCTTAACGGCGGGGTTCCGGTTCTCCCAACCGGAGTCTTCGATTACGTGCGCCAGCATGGTGAAGAGCGCGTGAGCTGGCAGCCTATCCTAGGGAATACGCGAGGCGTTCGCATCGCCGCTGTCGTTGAACGAGTCGGGGGCGCTCATCCGGGATTCGTGCTTGCAGGAAGATCTCTCCGCGAGGTGGAATTGCGCGAAGCCCAAGTGGAGCAGATGGCCGGCCTCACCTGGATTGGCATGCTCGCTCTAATCGTCATTGGAACACTGGCCTACGGCTGGCTGACGCGCTCGCCTGTTCAGCGGTTGGCAACAAGTATTTGAAATCGACAAGCCGTGTCAACCATTCAGGAGGGTCTCCACTTCGTGGTGTAGGCGCTCCGTGATCGCCGCCTCGGTGGCCTCCAGCGGAAACTGAATGGACCGACCAACCCGGACTTCGACTTTTCCCGAACGAAACCAGCCGCGGCCTTGCTTCTTCAATTCGCCAAGCCCGCAAATTGCGACGGGAAGCACGGACACATTTGACTGTCGAACCAGCAGGCCGATTCCCGGACGAAAACGTGCCAACTGCCCTGCCGTCGACCGCGTGCCCTCAGGAAAAATCATTACACTGAATCCGTGATCCAGCGCATCTCCGGCATGTGCGAAGCTGCGCTGAAAATCGCGATTGCGCGGAAGCGGAAAGACATTGAAAAGAGCAGTGAGAAGAAAATAGGCTACAGGACCGAACGGATAGAAACGTCCGTATTTCCCTAAGGACTCAGGGTTGCGGAAATGGCGATAGTCCTCAAGCATCTCACCCGACATTGCCACCGCGATGCGTCGGCGCAACCATCCGGGCAGTGCATATTGCACAAGCGGACCATCGTATGAGGTCACATGGTTGGCGATGATGAGCATCGGCTTTGACGTGTCTCCGATCGCTCCGGTCGCCTCACGCGCTGCCACGCGCGGATCAGCGAGAAACCAAATGAGTGGCCGCGCGATGAGTTCGAGAAATGCGACCCGTATCCAGTAAACAGGCTTGAGCCACGGCCAGCGCGGGTAGATGTATTGCCGGGTCGCAACTTCCATCGCAACATTGGGAATCTGACGCGGAGGTTCTTTGACTGAGGTATCAAAGGCCGACGCATTTCCTTCGGCAGCGTGACAGGCCGCAGTGGCAGTCGCCCGAACTTCAATCGGCGACTTGTCGAGGCCGATGCCGTGCGCGGAAACTGCGAAGTGGTCGCCATCAGAGTGAACCAGCTTGCGTAGTTCTCCTAGAGTCTGCAACTGCTCAAGCAAGCCACTCTCCGGCGGCATCCCAAGCTTTTCCTCGATTGCGGCAGCAAGCTGCACGCGACCCAGGCTGTCAATATTCAGATCTTCTGCGAGGCGCAGTTCATCCCCAGACCCTGGCGGTGCTTCGCCGGTTATTTGGGTGATGAGCGAGAGAACCCAATCCGCAGACGGAGCGAAGGCCCCGGCTGCAAGGCGTGTTTCGGAGCTGGCCCGCGTTGCTGTAAGCCATTCGGCAACTGCCTTGCGACGCACCTTTCCGGTAGACGTGCGAGGCAAGTCCGGTTCTGGCCACACCGCCCAGCGGCGTACGCGTTGAAAGTCCCCGAGTCTCGCATTCGCGGCTTCAATCGCACCTGCCGCCAGGTCTGCCGAGCCTCGCATGGCAAGCACCGCGAAAGGCTCAGGGCCGGATGGCGTTTCCGTTGCAACAACCGCGCAGGCAGCCACTCCCGGCTGATCTTCAATGGCCGCTTCAAGATCCTCGGGATGGATATTCACTCCCGCCGCAGTAACAATCACCTCGCTCTTGCGACCAAGAAAGCGAAGCTCTCCCGTAGACTGTGCTTCAGCAAGATCGCCGGTAGCGAGCCACTCATCCTCGCGTTCGCGAAGTTGGCCACCCGACCAGGTTGCAGTTGAGATCATCGCGCCCCGCACCAGCACTTCACCATCCGGCCCGATCTTGACTTCGCGACCGGGAAGGGGCTTGCCAATGGTCCCGCTCGCCACGTGAAAAGGATGATTCAGCGTGATGAGCGCAGTGGTCTCGGTCATCCCGTACCCCTGAACAACCACGAAGCCAAGCGCGTTCCAGAACTGCTCCACGGCAGGAGGCAGCGCCCCTCCACCGGAGATTAGCGCCCAGAATTTGAAGCCGAATGCATCGTGCACACCGCGAAAACGCCACCACTTCTTCCACACACGAATTCCATGCGATTGCGCCACAGATTCAGCCAATTCTGGAGTGGTAGCTTCGAGATGCGTTTTAAGTAATGCGAAGACTCGCGGCACTGCGGCAAGAACCGAGATGCGCTCGCGCTTGATGGTTTCGATCAGGCGTGGCGCAACAAGCCGGCTCTCGAAATGGACCTCGGCACGAAAGATTGGCGGAATCCACAAGCCCATCGTCTGCCCGAACACATGACTCAGCGGGAGCGTGTGCAGGAAACGCAGAGGATGAACGTACTTTTCATAGCGCAGGTACTTCTGCGCACCGCTCTCAATCGGCCCGATGCTCGCCAACACATTGCCGTGCGTGTGCACAATGCCTTTGGGATCTCCAGTGGTGCCTGATGTAAAGAGAATCTGCAACGGCGTTTCGCGGCCCAGGTTTGGAACGGCGCCTTTCCCTGATTCGGGAAGAATCGCATTCCACTCCTCAAAGCTGATTCGTGGAAACGCAAGGCTGCCTTCGCCCGGCAATTGCCGCAGAAGAAGCGAGTCGCCAACGGCGAGTTTCGACTGCACATCGGCCGTGACCCGGGCGGCGAAATCAGCGCTGCCATGGGCATCCAGGGGAACCACCAGAACGCCGCGAAGAATGCAGCCATGAAATGCCGCGATCCATTCTGCGCTATTCTCGGCCCACAGAATGACCCGATCGCCGGGACCGATACCTCGTTCCGCCAGCAGCCCCGCAAAGCGGCTGGCTATCCGCGCAATGTCTCCATAAGTGGACACGCGGCGCCGGTTGCCTTGATAGGAAACCACGGCAATTTCGCGGTCATAACGGCGGAAATCTTCAACGAGTGTAGCCAGGTTTTCGCGCATCGAGTCAGCACGTTCATGGTAGCAGCGACAGGGCTACCAGCAGGCGTGCGGATTGTGACACTTTACAAACCGCGCAGTTCGGTTGCGACGCGCGCGAGTAAAAGGTCAGCAGCCGCCACCAGTTGACGCCGAAGTATGCGGCTCTGCGGTCCCATTGGGCAGCAAGGGAATTTCACGCGCGGACCTCTCTTCGAGCATCTGCGGGTCGGCGAAGCGATAGCCCACGTAAAGGTCTGTCAGCAAATACATAGGATGCGCCGGATCGTCCTCGATCTTCTTGCGCAATTGACGCACGAAGGTTCTGAGATACTCAACTTCCTCGCGACACTCCGCTCCCCACACTGCAGTAAGCAGGCGCGCATAGGTCACGACCCGGCCTGCGCGGCTCATCAGGCAGTGGAGGATGTCGAACTCCTTACGAGTAAGGTGGATCAATTCGCCGCGCCTGGTGACACTCCGGCGTGACGGGATCAAGCGAATCTCACCAATATCAATGGGCGCATCTTCAGCGCGGGCCGGTGCATGGGCTCGCCGCACCGCCGCGCGAATCCGCGCCACCAGCTCGCGCACTCCGAACGGCTTGGTAACGTAATCGTCGGCTCCCATCTCGAGTGCCTGAACCTTTTCGTTCTCGCCATCGCGCACGGTCAGCATAAGAACAGGAAGCCTGGGGGCAGAAGCACGAATACGGCGTAGCGTTTCGATGCCGCCAATACCAGGCATATTCACATCCAGCAGAACGGCGTCGAACGACTCGGTCCGAAGGACATCGAGAGCCATCTCCCCACGCGAGACCTCAGTGACTTCAAATCCCAATTCGACCAGCGGAGGGCGAAGCGCACGCCGGATCGCCGGTTCGTCATCAACAACAAGGACTCGAAGGTTCGACTGAGTCATGGGGTACTCCTTTGCTTTTCCGCATCCGTAGCGGCGATGCCGGTACTTGAACCAGCGATGTTGCGATCTGGGATGGCTGCAAAAAACGTGGTTCCCGCAGTGTCATCGCTTGAAACCCACACCGATCCCTTGTGAGCCAGAGCCGCGCGCTTGGCAATCGACAACCCAATCCCGGTGCCCGCAGCGCTTGTCGAGGAAGAGGACGAGCGATAGTAACGGTCGAAGATTCGATCGCGCTCTGCAGGGGGAATCACCGGGCCTACGCTGTGGACCGAGAACAGAATCTCGCGGCCTGCTCGCTCGGCGCGCACTGTAATCATTGAGCCCGCATAGGAATACTTGCATGCGTTGTCGAGGTACTGGGTCAGCAACATCACGACCAGACCGCGGTCAGATTCAAAAGCAAGCCCTGGTTCAGGAAGCTCGACCTGAATATCCGCGTCTGCCGAGCGCTCGCCAAGTCCGTCAATTACTTCTTCGATCAGAGAGTCCGCCGTGGTCATTTCCGGATGGAGCCTCGCAAACGGCGCGTCAGGATCACCTGACTCCAGGCGTGCGGTGGTGAGCAGGCGCGTCGTCAGCTCATTGAGCAGGCTGGCTTGTTCATCAATGAGCGAGACGAGTTCAGCCTGCGCCGGTGACAAGCGCCCCATCTCAGATAAGCCGCTGCTCGCTGCTCGGATCGCCGTAAGCGGAGTCTTGTAGGCATGAGCCAGATTATCGAGCACGGTTGCCCTCATCTGTTCTGCTTGGCGCTCGGCTTCGATACGGCTCTCATTTGCCGTTGCACGATAGCGATCGAACGTGATGGCAATGACGGCGGCAAGGAGACTATTCGTCAGCGGACTGGTCTCGCCGCGCAATACCAGGCTGCCGATCGGCACCGCCCCCATGCGAATCACGCGCCTGCTGGTCCCGGTGCTGGGATCATCGTTTGAGGTCTCGAAGTGAAATGCGTTTTGCACGAGCTCGCTTGGATCGACGGTCCAATCTCCCGACTGGTAAACCTCATGAAGATCGGCATCAAAAACTGCGATTGCAGCAAGTCCGAATAGTTGGCGGATGTGTTCGGCCAGGTGCTGGCCCGGCTTCTCGCTCAGGTTCATCTGCAGCGTTCGTCGGGTGAACTCGAGCAAATTTGCCATCTGGGCAGCAGAAGTGCGATCGCGACGGGTAAGCCGGGACACATGTAATGCGCGCCCCAGCACAGGCGTCAGCCGGCGACGGCGAAAAGCGCCCATGATGCCCTTGATTGGATGCAATCCCGACAATCCTCACCAGCCTTCCCCTGGGTGCACTTGCCCTCCATGACCAAGACTTAAGTCATGTACTTTGAGTGCGATTGGGGCCGGGGGCGGCACGCAATCTGCTAACCAGGGTTGTAATCGTGCTTTTGCGGTGCTTCAAGCCATCAAAAGAGCGTGCGGCCCAAAAATGGAACCTAAGGTTCGGAAATGTCAACAGCAATTGAGTGATTGTGTGTGCAAACGAGCTTGGTTGTAATTTTAACAGATTCTTTATTCGGTCCTTACGACCCACTGCTTTTGGGTCTCCGTTCCTCATTGCATCCTTACGATGAAGTTGGTCAACTGCTGCTAGTCGCAATCCATTCTGGTTGAGTCCTGATTTGCGAGAGTCACCTCGGACCCTTCGAGCCGTGTTCGCGAAAGTCGGGTGGGCATGGCTCAATGACCGAAGCAAAACGCACCACTTTGAGTGCGGTTTCGCGGTTCTGAATCGCGCAATTTCTTATGTGTCTCCACCGGCTCCGTCAACCGGGCGCGGGGAGTCTTTGATCAAAACCGACTATGACCCCACTGCTGCAATCCGCGGTGGAGAAAGCGTGTAAATCTTGATGGACTTGAGGTCAAGCATCCGGGCATTTTTGACAGTGAGCGCCATGTTGGCAGGCATGGCAGCCGTCGCACAGGCGCAAACACCTTCAACCACGCCAGCTCCGGCGCCAGCACCTGCGGCTGCGCCAGCTGCCGATGCGGCTGCCGCGCCCACTCCTAAACCGTGGCGCATCGGGCCCTTTGATGCGACTGGATTCGCGGACGGCTACTACTCGTTCAACGACAACCACCCAACCGGTGGCGCAAATGGCGAGTCGAACGATCTCTACAACTTCAACGTAAACGCCAATCAACCCAGTCTAAGCGGCGTCAAGCTGACGCTCAACCATGATCCGGGCAAGCTGGGTGCGCACTTCGACTTCATCTACGGCGACACCAACAAGCTGATTAACGCCAAAAACCAGTTGGAATGGGTTGAACAGGCATACATCAGCACCAAGCCGCCCAAGGCCAAGGGTTTCGAGCTGGATCTCGGCAAATTTGTGACATCAGCCGGCGCCGAAACCATCGAGGCCAAGGACAATTGGAACTACTCCCGTTCCGTACTGTTCGCGTGGGCCATTCCCTACTGGCATTTCGGCCTTCGCTCATCCATGCCGGTCAGCAAGACCGACACGTTGGGCGTCCAAGTCGTCAACGGGTGGAACAACATTATCCACAACACCGGCGGAGTAACTGTTGGAGTGACAAACGCTTATGTGCAGCCGAAGTACACGTGGTTCCTGAACGTGTACACCGGACCGTCGAATACGCCCGGCCAGAATGCTTATCGCAACCTTGTCGACACGACCGTGTTGTTGACCCCCAATTCAAAGTTCAACGCGTATCTGAACTTCGACTTCGGCGCGAACACGGACTCGCTCTCCGGTACGTCGGGTGACACCAATAAGTCCTACTGGACCGGCATCGCCGCAGCCGCACATGAGCAGGTCACCGCAAGGTCGGCAATCTCCGGCCGCCTTGAGCTCTTTGACGACCAGCAGGGATATGCCACCGGCTTGAATCAAACCCTAAAGGAATTTACCGGGACCTATGAATATCACTGGAAGGTTGGCCTGATTAGCCGCGCAGAGTATCGCCGTGACTGGTCTGACCATGACTTCTTCCATCGCGGTGCCGAAGGCATGGTCGGCGCTCAGTCCACGTTAACGGTCGGATTGATCGCCGTCATCTCTCCCACCCGCTAATTTCCACTCGGCTGCGGGAATTTGGATTCTTCATTTGATCCTCATTCCCGCAGCCCTAACATCGTTACCACACACGATTGCTGAATGCCCAGAGACCCGTGCAGAGCACAAGACACGGGCGAGACCTCAACCATTCCGGGCAACCAAGTCCGGAGGCCGATCCACCCAATCAATACTCCAGGAGAATTCTGAATGGCAGAATCAAAAGCACCACAAATGCAGGCCACACTGGGTCTGACCGGGTTGACCAGCAACGCCATGGCTCTCATTGCTCCGGGCGCGTTTCTGTGGCTCACCTTCTTCATCCAGGCAACCACAGGCGTCGCAGGACAGCCTTCCACGTCTCCGGCTATGTGGATGGGTATCTTTGCGGCTTTGCTGCTATGTCTGGCAACCGCAGTGGCTTACGCTGAGATCTCCAAGCTCTATCCTGGCACGGGGTCCAGCTACTACTACGCCGAGCAGGCGATGCTCTCCAAGGACGCGTCATTCAAGTACGCGCGTATCGCCAAATTTGTGGTGGGCTGGGGCTCTCATCTCTACTACTGGGTCTACCCGGGCGTGATGGTCGCCGTCACCGGCGTGTTCGTCGGCTACGTAGTCGGATTCCTGTTCCCCACCTTCCTCAGCGGCTCCAACCCTGGTCCACTGTTTATGGCTCTCGTTGCCGTGGTTTTCTCATTTTTCGTAGCGTGGATCGCTTCGAAGGGCGCAGGCGCGTCGACGGCCGTGAATCTGGCCATCAACGTGATTCAGATCTCCGCGCTCGTCCTGTTCAGCGTTCTCGCTCTCGGCTATCGCGCCAGCCACCCGGCCGGCGCCACTGGGCCCACCACCTTCCAGTACGATGCTCAGTCGCAGGCCACCTACACCTACCAGTTCGCGACCGCCAAAGATGGAACAACCATGCGCGATGCAAGTGGCATCCCAATGCCCTTGCTCGATAAAACCGGTAAGCCTACTGCATTCGTGATGGATTACCCCACCACAGACGCCACAGGCAACCTCCTCACTCACCCCAACGCAGCCTCGGTCGTTGGCATCCACAAGATAAGTTACGTGTTTATTCAGGCCACCGTCGCCATCCTCATCCTGGTCGGCTTCGAATCGGTAACAGCGATGGGCGGGGAGGCCAAGAACCCAACCAAACACATCCCCATCGCCGTCATCGCATCGCTCCTCATACAAGGACTCTTCTGTTACTTGTTTGAGTACTTCGCTGCAAATTACTTCCTGAACTCCGGGTATACGATGCAATCAGCGACAGGCTCCGCGGCTCCAATCGGCGACATGATGATCATTGTCGGAGATGCGCTGCTGGGCCAGGGTAACGGCAAGTGGTTCATGCTGGCCGAGGCCTTCACCGTGTTCCTGGCGTTGATCGGCACCACGCTGGCTTGCATGAACACCGGCGCCCGCGTCACCTACGCAATGGGCAAGGACGACGAGGCTCCCGAGCACTTCGGCATGTTGCATGACAAGTCGCTCTCACCCCGTCGCGCTATCTGGACCCTGGCCGTCATCTCCGCCGCTATCGGCGTAGTTGCCGTATCCCTGGTGTTCGCAGATGCTTCGGCTCCGACGGACGCAACCATCGCAGCCCTGCCGCACGGTATCTTCTCTACCTTCGGCTACCTGCCGCACGACACCCTGGCCAAACTGCCCAACTCGCTGCTGACCATCACCCTGACTTCCAACTTCGGCACGTTCATCCTTTACGCGCTCAGCTGTTTCCTGTGCATGGTCGCCTACCACAAGCGTCCGGACCACAACTTCCTGCTGCATACCCTGATCCCGGGATTCGGGCTGCTTGCCAACCTCATTTGCATGGCCTTTTATCTCATCGGGCCGTTCTTCAACCTGGGCACCAAGATGGAACCTTTGAGCGCCCTGGGGATCTCCGGTGTTTGGGGCCTCTACGGCGCCTTCTACTTCATCAAGTCGTCGAAGAAGAAGGGCAAGGCAATGCTGATGGATAAGGCAGCCGTCACACAGTAGCTCGTCACGCCTTCCATCGGGTGGCTCTTTTCCATTCCCGCCTTTCAGGCGAAAATGGAAGAGTGCCACCCGTTGGCATTTCCAGAGCTGCTTCGTTTAGAAAATCAAGTATCAAACTGGCAAATCTCTTCAGGCGGCGGCGCCCATGTTAGATATTCAATTCGGACAGGCAAGCGATCCGGGTAAAGTTCGCACCAATAACGAGGATTCCCTGGGATCGTTCATCCCTGCGTCGCGCCATCAGGCCCGCGCGCTAGGATATCTGTTTGCAGTCGCCGACGGGGTCGGTGGCACAGATCTCGGCGAAGTGGCTTCCGCCACTGCGATCAAAATCATCACTGAAGAATTTGCCCAGGCGCAGGAAGGGACGCTTCTGCCGGGTCTTCTGCCTCGCCTTGTGCAGCACGCGAATTCGGCCGTGCATGATTGCCGTCTCGAACCGCAGTACCGCGGTAAGAGTATGGCGACTACCGTTGTGACGTGCGCCCTCCGCTACGACACGGCCGTCGTGTCGCACGTGGGGGACTCGCGCTGTTACCTGATTCGCAAGGGGCAACTTCGCCAAGTGACTGACGATCACACGCTGGTGAATCAGCAGCGCAAGCTGGGTTTGATCTCGGCGGCGGATATTGCCGAAACAAATTCTCGCCATGTGCTGATCAAGTCTCTCGGCCCCGAGATGTTTGTCGCCCCGGAGACGTCCTCCGTTTCCCTACAGCCGGGAGACACGCTGGTGCTCTGCACCGATGGCCTTCACGATGAAATGCCGGGCCGCGAGTTGACCGCCATCGTCTCTCAACCGAACAAGGATCTGAATGACATTGCCGCGGAGTTAGTGGCGCGCGCCGTTGAAATTGACGGGAACGACAATACCACCGCGCAAGTCATTCGCATTCGATCGGTAGAACAGGTGGGCATGTACCGAGGCCGCCCATACCGGCTACCCGCCTGACGCCCTTACGGTTTCCTTACCTTTTTGCGCCTGAATCCCGATAGAGTAACACTAGGCATTCCAGACAGGAGAACGGCGCGAAATGGGCTTCCTCGACCCCCTTGAAGCGGGCGCAAAGATCGATTCCTATCGCATTGAGGCTCCCGTAGCGCGCAGCGGCATGGCCAGCATCTTCCGCGCCGTTGATACACGCGACAATCGCGTCGTCGCGCTCAAAATCCCTCACCCCGATATGGAAGCCGACCCCATTCTCTTCGACCGCTTTCAGCGTGAATCCGCCATCGGAGAAAAGCTCAACCATCCTCGTGTGATGCGCGTCTTCGGCGGCGAAAAGCGTTCGCGTATTTACATGGTCATGGAGTGGTGCGAGGGCCGCCTGCTGCGCCAGATTCTGGATGAGGGACGCATCGACCCTGATCGCGCCATCCGCATCACGGTAGCCGTGCTTGAAGCACTCGAATATATCCATCAAAATGGCGTGGTTCACCGTGACCTGAAACCGGAGAACATCATGGTGGAATCCGATGACAATGTGAAGCTGATCGACTTTGGCATTGCCGGCGATACCGCTGCCAAACGCCTGACCTATGCGAATCTGACTGCGGCTTTGGGCACTCCGAATTACATCTCGCCTGAGCAGGTGAAGGGAAAGCGCGGTGATGGCCGATCTGATATTTACGCGATGGGCGTGATTCTTTACGAGATGCTTACGGGGCAGGTGCCATTCAAAGGCGCTTCACCAATGGAAGTGATCAATGACCGGCTGCTGAACTATCCCACGCCACCGAAAGTGATCGAGCCCTCGATTTCGCCACAGCTGCAGGAAGTGATCTATCGCGCGATGGAACGGGAACCCGGGAACCGTTACGCACACGCACAAGAATTTGCACGAGATTTGCAACATTTGGATCAGGTGGGCGTGGAAGACCGGCCCGAATTGCATCTCTGGGAAAAGCGCAAGAGCCATGGGCTGCGCAAGATTCTTTACTTTTCCGGATTGGCGCTCATTCCTGTTGCAATCCTCCTGCTGATGATGCTGATCGCACATCATCGTTAGTTGCCTTGCCTTTGAAATCTTCACGGTGTCCTTATGGTTCGGGCTCTAGGATTTAGGTGTCTGTTCGACACAATTTCCAGCCCTAAGGAGACCTATGGCAAAGTACAAACTTGAGTACATCTGGCTAGACGGGAAGACGCCGATTCCGGAACTGCGCGGCAAGACCCAGCTCAAGGATTTTGAGGCACCTCCCACTCTTGCCGATCTGCCCCTTTGGGGCTTTGACGGCAGCTCAACCATGCAGGCTGAAGGCAGCAAGTCCGACTGCATCCTCAAGCCCGTCGCACATTATCCCGACGCGAGCCGCAAGAGTGGGTACATCGTTCTGTGCGAAGTGATGCACCCGGATGGCACGCCGCACTCCACCAACTTTCGCGCCACTATTGAGAACGATCCTGACCTGTGGGTCGGTCTCGAGCAGGAATATTTCCTGTACAAGGATGGGCGTCCTCTGGGCTTCCCGAAAGACGGCTATCCCAACGTCCCGCAAGGCCCCTACTATTGCGGCGTCGGCTACAAGTACATGGGCAGCCTGGCCCGGACCATTGTCGAGGAACACCTCGAATTGTGTCTCGCGGCCGGCATCAATCATGAAGGCATCAACGCTGAAGTGGCCAAGGGACAATGGGAGTTTCAGATCTTCGCCAAAGGCTCCGCCAAGGCGGCTGACGATGTCTGGGTCGCTCGCTATCTGATGATGCGCCTCTGCGAGAAGTACGAAGTCGATCTCGTGCTCCATTGCAAGCCCATCAAGGGTGACTGGAATGGGTCGGGCATGCATACCAACTTCTCGACCAAGTACCTTCGCGAAGTGGGTGGCAAGGACTACCTTGAAGCTCTCATGAAGGCGTTCTCTGACAATATTCCTGAGCACATCGCCGTCTATGGCCCTGACAACCACCTCCGGTTGACAGGACTGCACGAGACGCAAGCGATCGACAAGTTCAGCTACGGTCTTTCTGATCGCGGCGCGTCGATCCGGCTTCCCGTGAACTTCATCAAGAACGGCTACAAGGGCTACCTGGAAGATCGCCGTCCCAACTCCGAAGCCGATCCTTATCAGATCATCTCGCGGATTCTCAAAACCGTTAACACCGTTCCCAAGCCTTCACCAGTTGCGGAACTCGCCATGAAGTAGTCAGGGGCGCTGCGAACCACTCGGTTCGATCGAACTCCTGGCAGAGACTGAAACGAAGGAAGGGGAAGCGTGATGCGCTTCCCCTTTTTTATTTCCCACTTTGAATCTGAGTTCCCTCGCTCGTCGCGCTAGCCTTCGATTTTGTTGATCGGATCGCTCTCTCCTGCCGAAAAATGATTTGTGCCAGCAGGGTCTCGTAACATTCCTGCTCTGAGCTAGCGGGAATCTGTGCCCTCACCTGGCAATGTCACGGTTTTTTGGGGTGACTTCGGACGGGTTCCAGTCGCAGTTTGCTGGGCACTGCACTTGTTTGAACAGGCGCTGCAACCACGAGCGGCCGGCCCGATGCGGAGGAACCCTAATGGCGGAAAAGAAGATGAATAAACACAAGCACGAACACTCGAACGGGAAGCCAACTTCCAAAGCCAACCACCAAGTGAACGGCATGGCCTCTGAGCCGGAAGCCCCCTTGCGTCTAGGCAAAGACTGCGATTACGACTGCGAAATCGCCAAGCTCCAGATCGAGCTGGTCAAGCTTCAGGAGTGGATCAAGTACGAAAAGCTGCGCGTCGTCGTCCTGTTTGAAGGCCGCGACGCCGCCGGCAAGGGCGGCTCCATCAAATGCATTTCCCAGTCGCTCAATCCCCGCGTTTGCCGCATCGTTGCCCTCGGCACGCCCTCTGAGCGTGAAAAATCCCAGTGGTACTTCCAGCGCTATGTCCCCCACCTGCCCGCCGCCGGTGAACTCGTCCTCTTCGACCGAAGTTGGTACAACCGCGCGGGCGTCGAACGGGTCATGGGCTTCTGTACCGAGGCCGAGCATCAGGAATTCATGCACAGCTGTCCGGAATTTGAACGCATGCTCATTCGGTCCGGCATTACCCTCGTGAAATACTGGTTCTCCGTCAGCGACGAGGAACAGGAAAAGCGGTTCCAGGAGCGCATGATCAACCCCACCAAGCGGTGGAAGATCAGCCCAATGGACCTGGAGTCGCGCAAGCACTGGGGCGATTATTCCCGCGCCAAGGACGAGATGTTTGCCGTGACCGACACCAAGGAATCTCCCTGGTTCGTCGTCAACTCCGAAGACAAAAAGTCCGCCCGCCTCAATGTCATCCGCCACCTGCTTTCGCTGATTCCCTATCGCGATCTGACTCCGGAATCCCTCACTTTGCCCCCGCTCGTGAAATCCGACTACGTCCGCCCGCCCATGCGGAATCAGCACTTCATCCCGGTGATTTACCAGCGCAAGCCCAGCAAAGCCAAAGAACTCAAGTCCCAATCCCATCCGCCGAAATCTCTTGCCGCTACCGCCTGATTGCTGACTGAAGCCAGACTCTGGACGTCCGGCTCGCCCGACGGTTTATCCTTATTGAGTCTCTCGTACACGGAGCGACCACCTCCACGAGAAACACGAAGAGGAGACAAATGTCGACAGATTACCGGAATTTTCTGGCCCTTCCGTATGAAGAGTTGGAAGAACTCAATTTGCAAGCCAAGGCCGACCGCCTTAATCGCGTTTCTGTCGATGAGATCCGCGAAAAGCGCCTGAAGTACCTCAAGGATGAGAAGCGGATCAAGGCCGTCACCGTGTTGTTCAGCGACCTTGAAGGCCGTCTGCACCTGCTGGACTACGACAAGAAGTTTCTGCTCGGCGCCTACGAGAATCTGACCTTTGACGGCTCCTCCATCCGCGGGTTTACTGCCCAAAAAGAGAGCGACCTGCGTCTCGGCATCGACTGGACCGCGTTCTACTGGGTGCCGGCCGACGTGTTCGGCAACGGAAAAGTG
>JANXQR010000686.1 GCA_025353435.1 Acidobacteriota bacterium
TCGATTCCCTGCGCATGCAGTGCGTGCATGGCGGTCTTCAGATCGTGCACACGCTTGGGGATTGCCGCATCTTCGAGTAGATTTCGAATTTCTGGTGAAATCGGAAGAGACAGGGCGACTCCCGCCTGTGCGCAGACGCCAAGCATGGAGCGGTTCTGTCTTTCGGCAGCCTCAGCAACATCGAGCAGACTGAGCATGGAGTGCTGCGCTGGTTCGTCACCCGGCTCTTCTGCAGGGGGTGGGGTGGTGTCGAGTGCGAAGGCGAATCCGTTGGCGCGCGCGGTCGAATAGAATGCGGCGATCTGGTCAGCTGTGGGCTCTTCGATGAGTTCGAATTGGACGGCGCCAGCGTCGGGCGCGAGCTCCTTGAGCATGGACGTGAACTCAAGCTCGGTAAACAGCTCGCGGCAGGCTTCGAGGTCTGGGGCCTGCGTCTCCATCGCAAGCAAGTCGAGCGCGATAGGAACGTTGCAGTCGATGGTGACCAGTTCCTTGGAGAGCAACACAGCACCGCGATTTTGCTGCAGCGACTCGCGGTAAGTTTTGCGTTTTACTTCGTCGGCTCGATCCAGAACCGCTTCGACGCTGCCGAATTCAATGATGAGGTCGACGCTGCCCTTGTCGCCAATGCCGGGTGCGCCGGGGATGTTGTCCACGGTGTCGCCGCGGAGCGCCATCACGTCGATTACCTTGTTGGGCGGTACGCCGAGGACCTCGGTGACTTTGGCGGCATCGAGGATGAGGTTGTCCTTTTGCGGGTTGAGAACTTTTACGCGCTCGTTGACGAGCTGCATCGTGTCCTTGTCGCCGGAGACGATGAAGACGTCGTAGCCCTGCTCGGAGGCGCGACAGGAAAGCGTGCCAATTACATCGTCCGCCTCGAATCCCTCTGCCTCGAGAATGGGGATATGGAAGGCCTCGAGCGAGCGGCGGATGTAGGGGATCTGGCGGCTGAGGTCCTCAGGCATCGCCTCGCGCTTGGCCTTGTAACCGTCATAGCTTATTTCTTCAAAGCTCTGCGTCTTGCCGTTCCATTTGCGCAGGAAGCCGATGTCTTTGGCTCGGTCGTCGCGAAATACTTTGCCGCTCACGTCGAACACCGCGGCGAAAAATTGCGGCGAAAAATCCTGACGCAGCTTCTTGATCATGTTCACGAAGACGTAGATGGCGGCGGTGGGTAGGCCGGACCGCGTGGACATGGGCCGGGAGCGCTGCATGGCGTGGTAGGCGCGGAAGATGAACGACATGGTGTCGAGCAGGAAGACGGGCGGCTTGGATTCGACGGGCACGGTAGAGAGTTTAACAGGGGCAGGGGTCAGGGATCAGGGATCAAGTTACGAAACGAACATGCAGTCGCCGTAGCTGAAGAAGCGGTAGTGCTGGTCGACGGCGTGGCGGTATGCGGCGAGGACGTGTTCGCGGCCGGCGAAGGCGCTGACGAGCATGAGCAGGCTGGATTGCGGCAAATGGAAGTTGGTGAGAAGTGAACCGACGAGGCGGAATTGAAATTTTGGAGAGATGAATATTTCGGTCTCGCCTGAATGGGGAGCGAGGGGAGCACCGTTGGCGACCAGAGCGCAGTGCTCAAGGGTGCGGACTGCGGTGGTTCCGACGGCGACGATTCGGCGGCGCTCGGCTACGGCGCGATTGATGGCGGAAGCGGTGTCAGCACTGAGCGTGTAGCGTTCGCGATGGAGGCGGACCTCGTCGACACGTTCCACGCGAAGTGGCGCGAAGGTCCCAAGGCCAACGTGCAGTGTGATACGGGCGATTTCCACGCCACGTGCTCTGAGGTTGTCGAGAATCTGCGGGGTGAAATGAAGGCCGGCGGTGGGGGCGGCGACGGAGCCGCGCTCGCGGGAGTAGACGGTCTGGTAGCGCTCCCGATCCGCTGCCGCATCATCACGGTGGATGTAAGGCGGGAGGGGGATGTGGCCGATGCTGTCGAGTGCGGCGTGAAAGTCGGCTATCGGCTCGAAGCGTAAGAGGCGATCACCGAACGGTCCGCGCTCGATGACTTCGGCCTGAAGTTCAATGGCGCCGGAGGGTGATGGGAAGACGAGAATCTCGCCGATGGCGATCTTGCGGCCGGGGCGGACCAGGGCATGCCACTCGCTTTCGCCGGCGGGCTCAGTGAGCATCACTTCGATGCGGCCGGTCGGCGCTTCCTTTTCGCGCTTGAGAGTTCGGCGTGCGTAGAGGCGGGCGGGGATGACGCGGCTGTCGTTCAGGACGAGAAGATCACCTGGTTGGACCAGGTTTGGTAATTCCGAGAAGGCCGAATCGCGGAGAGCGCCTGTCTTACGGTCGACAACCAGCATGCGGCTTGTACCGCGTTCCGCGGGAGGTTGCTGCGCGATCAGTTCTTCGGGGAGATGGAAGTCGAAGTCGGAGACGCGAAGAGGCCGATTGGGATCTTCACTCATAGCCGCGCCTGCCTGAGATGCTCGATGGCGCGGATACGAGCGCGTTCAATCGCCGCGTTCAATTCAAGTCGAGCGGCCTCGAATTGCTCCGCCGGCAAGTCGGAGGGGACTTGGGTGTACCGTGCCCAACTGACAACGATCCGCGTGAACGGCTTGGGGACTAAGAAGTGATCCCAGGATTTCATGATCCAGGCGCGCTCAGGCTGCAGGTGAAATGCGCCGATGGGCGCGCCGGTAAGTTGAGCCAGCTTGATGGGTCCCATTTTGGTTTCGTAGATAGGGCCGCGCGGACCATCGGCCGTGAAGATGGCGGGGATGTCGCGCTCGAGAACACGTTTGAGGCCAAGCAGGCCTTCCCCTCCGGCGCGGGAGCTGGAGCCGCGCACCGCATCGAAGCCGAAGAGACGCAGGGTGCGGGTGATGAGCTCACCGTCGAAACTCCGGCTGATGAGGATGACGGCGTTGGTGTGGCGGAAATAGAGGGCGCAAGGGAGCACGCACTGGTGCCAGAAGCAGTAGATTTCGCCGCCCGTTTTCTGCCCGAATGCAACCGGCTTTACGCCGTCTTCGGCAATGACTTCAAATCGCCAGGTGAGGCCGACCAATCGGAATAGAGCCCACACGATGCGGGGAACGATGGCCAGAACGATGCGTTGGCCAAGCGTGAATCCAGGGTTGGGGTGGATGGGCACTTCTTCGATTTTAGCTGGTGGCTCCTAACCGAAAACTCGACGATAGAAGCCTCCAGCAACCGTTAGCTGTAGCGCAGCCAACGTAAGAGTTCAGGCAGTGTGGCGCGTTTGCCGTACATTAGAATACCCACGCGATAGAGGCGCGAAGAGATCCACAGAACGACGTAGATGCTGAAGATCATGATGCCGATGGAGACGGCGAACTGCCACAAGGGCGGCATTTCTGAGCCCATGCGCAACATCATGATGATGGGTGCAGTAGCCGGGAAGAGCGAGGCGGCGATGGACCAGACGGAGTTGGGATCGTTGATGACAAGCCAGATGAGCGAGAAACTGAGCCAGATGGGCAGAGCAGCGAGCGGCGTGTACATTTGCAATTCCTGCTCGGTTTCGCAGGATGCGGCCAGGCCCGCGAAGAGCGAGGCATAGAGCAGGTAGCCGAGGACAAAATAGAGAGGAAACAGTATCCCTTCGACCCATGAAAAATGAATGGCCAGCTGGCCGGAGAGCAACGGCGCTGCCAAGGCTGTACTGGCGAGCCCGGCGCCGGCGACGA
>JANXQR010000714.1 GCA_025353435.1 Acidobacteriota bacterium
GCGATTCACCGGCGCAAAGTATGCGCGCACGCGACGCGTCACCGGCGCTGCGGCGGAAAACCAGTTGACTGCCATCTACTCCCCCTGCTCTTGATAGCTGTAGACCATCACCTTCACCGACCGGCTCAGCCGATCGCGCACCGTCATGCACGGCGTAAACACCGGCTCATCCCAAAACACCTGCGTCAGTAACTGCGCCGCCGGATTCACCGCGTAATCAACCTTCGCCGTGTTAAACGGCTGCAGCAGCTCCAGCACCTCCGCGTCCATTGCGCTCAACGCTCGCCCACGATCAAGCCCGCCAAACGTCTGGCTGCCGCAAGTGCCGTAAAGAATCTCGCACTCCTCCGCAACCAGGCTCGACGCCAGATCCACATCCACGCCCATGCCCAGCCACCGCATCACAAAAACATCGCCAGGCAATTGCGCAAACGGCGCCTCAGCCTCCTCCACCACAATGCCCGGCCGCACCGCACCGCGCACCAGCATCGTCCGCTCCGGATTGAGCGCCGCAAGCCGATTGCGCAATGCCATGTAAAACGAATCCTTCGCATTCTGCATAAAAACTCCACTGAGCCCTAACCACGAGCCACCGTTAAACTCCCTGCTGCCCCAACTCCCGCAACAGCAGCCGATACAGATACACCTGCCCGAAAGCCTCATTCGAAGCAACCGACTCAAGCAGATATTCCTGTCCCGCCACCGTCACCGTAAGCGTCATCGCGAACAGAGACTGCGCTGAAGGCAAGTCAAATGTGCTTATCTGTTCCTGCACGCTGCTCGCCGAAACCAGCAGTTCCCATTGCGACGACCCGCCCTCCTGCCACTTCGGCCGCAGCTTGCGCATCGCCACCGGGCTCAACACCACCTCGGCTAACGTGTTCGCAACCAGCCCCAGTTCACTCATTCCGCCGTCCGTGTTCGTCGCGCTCACCTGCAGTTGCGCACTCGTGCCGCCCACACTGCGCAGCAGCGCATCCGCCAGCCTCTGCGGCGCTCCCGTCGCATTACGCGGTGCCGTATCGCTCATCGCTCACCCCACCCTGTTCGCAACGTACGGACGAAGCCATTGCTTCACCGTGTCGTCCAGCAGCGAACTCGAAAAATACTGCATCTGCATCGTGTCGATCCGCGTGTGGCTCACGTTCAACGCCGGTGTCGACTGGGCGTTGCGCACTATCTGCGCGCACGCCGACTTCACATCGTCACCAATCGCGTTCAGTCCCGCCGTATAAGTCACGCTGACCTCGTTGAACGTCATCCCAAACAGGTTCATGGGAAACGTCAACTCGCCCGTTGCGGCATCGTAGTCCACCGTGTTTGGATCGATCGCGATCCATTGCCCCGGCAGCGAGAACGCCCACGCAATCTCGAACAGCGGCTCATTCGCCACCTCACCGCGCCGTGGCTTTGCGTAGCGCCCCTGCACGCTCACAATTGCCGACGTCGCCGCGCCCAACGGCGCCAACGGCAGATAACTCAACCGCACCGTCTGCGCATCGCGTATCAGCCTCAAGCGCTCCGTGTACTCCATAACATTCAGGTCCGGCCGCCTGCAGTGGCTGTTGATCAGCGCCGTCGCCGACGTAATCCAGTCCGCCGTGGTCGAAACCGGCAATCCATAATTCGGGTAATCCGCTGGCTGCAGATATGCCATATGTTCCTCCGAAACAAAAACCGTGATCAGTGCTCAGCGAACAGTGACCAGTTCCTATTGATATGTCTGTGAATGGTTACAACCAACGCATCAACAACCAGTGAACAGCAATCAGTAAATGTAAGCCGGCAATGTCTGCACAGCCACCGTTTGCTGATCACTGTTCACTGATCACTGATCACTGGCTTCTACCGATCGACCAGCACCTGGAAGTGCGCATAGTTCGCGCCCTTCACCACTACTGCGCCAAACTTCACCGCCACATACTGCTGTGTCAGCGAGCCCGGCAAGCCCAATTGGAATATCCGCGGAGCCGGATCGCCCAGCCAGTGATACTCAATCAGGTCCTCGGTCACGATGTAAGCCGGCAACACTGCCGAACCCGAACCCGGCGTCCCCGTGTAACTCAGGCTCCAGTCAGGAATCAAGGGCAGATCGCCAGCCTGCGTGGCCAGCATCTTCACCCGGAATCCGCCCGTGATCTGGTCGGTGTGCAACACCACGTTGAACTCCGCCTTCATCTCGCGGTCGATCAGGTCCAGCAGCACCGGGTTGGCGTAGATCGCCGTCGGCCGCACATGATAACCATTGCTGGCCACCATCTGCGCCACCGTTGACTTCAGCCCGTCCACAATCGACGCCGAAGTTCCAATCGTCGTCGTGTTCCCGCCAACCGCAATCTGCGCCATCGCGCCCATGTACTGGGTCGTCGTCGGCGCGCTCATGCTGGTGTCGTTGCCGTTCCACAACGCCACATCGTGCGCCACCATCACGCCGCTCACCGTGTCCACAAGGTCCTTGGCCTGCAGGTAGGCGAATTGCTGCTGTTGCTGCCCGAGTTCAATGTCGAACAGGTTGTAGTTGATCTGCGCCACAATTGCCTTCAGCGGCACGCTGCGCTCCACGCGCGTCGGGCTCACTATCGGCGCCACAATCGAGCGCGGATTCACAAACCCCGCTGCCCCCGGCGTCGGCAAGGCCGTCTCTTCGAAGAAGCGCGACGGATGACCGGTCGCCGGTACCTGCTTGATGCGCTGCCCGAATGGGCTCGAACGGCGGCAGATGTCGAAAATCTCGGTCTGATACAGCGGAACTTCAACGGCTCCCGGTCCGATAAAATCGGCGGCGGCATGGATGTCTGCAAACGATACGTTCATATTGTCTTTCTGCCTTTGAAGGCAAGTAAATGCCCGAACCGCCAGCTACGAACATCGAGCTGCCAGCTTTTTCCGAGCTTGGTTGAAGGTTGACTTTGCGCTGGATAAGTCCAGCGGTATAACTCAATACGTCGAGATAACACGCCTCGGCCGACTTACTAACTCGGCAGGTTCTCCGGCAAGCAAGTGTCCAGAGTAGTTAGTCACGAGCCTTCCATTCCTATCTCCCAGTTATGGGAAATGTCCGGCGGAATGCCGTCTCTACTTAGGGACACTGTGAATAAGTCGGTGGTTTGAAAGTGCACGGCTCTAGAGCTTGCTGAAAATGTCCTCCGGGTGGCAGGCCGGGATTTCATCCGGCAGGCCGGGGGTTCATCCGGTAGGCCGGGGATTCATCCCCGGTATAGACACCCCAAAATCAGCGCCGGCTTTAGCCGCTGAGGTATGCTTTTTCAGGCAATTCGCTCAAATTCAGGCCTCTTTCAGCAAGCTCCTTAGTCGTGCCGTAGATGCCACAAAATGAGCGCTTGGCTTTAGCCACTGAGGGAAAGCTGATAGCTTGTTCAGTCTGTCCCTGGAAGCCGAAAACTGCTTCTATCCAATCGCTCCTATCCGATGCAACTGGCTCTTCACCGCGATGCGCTGCTCCAGGCTCAACCCCGCAAGCGCCGCATCCAGAGTCCTCACATCCACCGGCCCGTCAGCAATCCCCCGCTTGGCCAGCATCTCCGTCGTAG
>JANXQR010000163.1 GCA_025353435.1 Acidobacteriota bacterium
CGGTCTCCGCCGGCGCTACTGCAGTGTGGACCTTCGGTCTGGCCGAGGACGGCACGACGCTTGGCCGGGTGAATGACAAAAACTCCCTTGGCCACGCGTTCCTGCGATCCCGCGGTGGAAAGACCGTCGTGTTCGATGTGCCCAACCAAATCCTGGTCAGCAACCCGAACAGTTGGGGCAGCGAGTTATGGGGCAAGAACGAGGAGGGCGTGATCGTCGGAGAATTCATCGACGCCAGCTTCGTCGTTCATTCTTTCCTGCTGATCCCGAAAGAATAGTGTCACCAAACCGGACGCGTCCCAGGTCTTCACTCAGAAGCCTGGGACGCCCCGAGAGTCCGCACCCGTACGATTGCAATTCAAGATTGGACCTAACGGCCAGAATCCCAGGTCCCCAAGACGAAACGAACTGAATCAGGATGCCCACCTCCCTCGCTTTTGATGGGGACCGGGGATAGCAACCACCTATCCCTTCGCCAGATTACTAACGGCAAGTCGGCCAGTGTTCGCTGATCTGCGTAGGCATGATCCTGGGTTGACTAGACTAGGCCAATGTACTCATCGGTCGGACGGCATGAGGTGCTCTGCCGAGTTCCGGTCCTATCGGCGCCGATGGGGAAGCTTCGAGCGCGCAAGATCAAAACCTGCGGCCGCTACCACCAAGGGGCCCCCTACCCATTCGAAGCTTCCCAAATCGGACTTGAATTGTCTTAAGCCCTCTTACTGCGAGCAGCGCAATTGTCCTCGGAGGCAGGCCTTGCGGAACCGGCTGTCCCGCACGTCAATGGCCCCCGACCTGCCCAAGGCCCAGCCCCAGGCTCCGCCAATACCTGCCCAGCGCACCCAAATCTGCCCTTGCAGAAAACCTGTCAAGCCCCCAACCTGTGGAAATCGTTGCAACCAACACAAAACAAAGCGAGAAGATATATTTGAAAATCCATTATTAATTCATCGAACCCGCTATCATTGAATTAGGTCACAAATAAGCAACGCCCGCCATCCAGCGGGCGTTTTTCATTTCACCACCAAATCTCGTAAGCGGAAGGAGCACGGAATGACATCTTCGCAAAGCATCGGGTACTCCAGGCCCTTCTGTCCACCGTTCACTGCAAACTGTTCATTGTCCTTTTCACTTCTTCACCCATTCACTTCTTCACTTTTTCACTGCCATTGTGTTCCAAATCACATTGGGACAAAAATTCCCCTCAAAACACCTCGCAACCCACTGATCCCAATCAACTTGATCGTTTTTATTTTTGCAAAAATGTCCGTTTTCGGACAGTTTCTGCGGCGGAATTGCCGCACTAACTCTGCAAAACGTCAGCATCTTGGTGCCGCTATGATGGAGCGCATGTCAAAAAAGATTCGCTGGGGCGTACTGAGCACCGCCAACATCGGCGTCAAAAAAGTAATACCGGGAATGCAGCGCGGCGACCTTTGCGCGGTAACCGCAATTGCCTCGCGCGACCTCGCCAAGGCTCGCGCAGCGGCGGATGAGCTGGGCATCGAGAAGGCCTACGGCTCCTACGAGGAGTTGCTGGCCGACCCTGATATCGATGCCATCTACAACCCCCTCCCCAACCAGTTGCACGTTCCCTGGACGGCCAAGGCCGCCGAAGCCGGCAAGCACGTCCTATGCGAGAAGCCGCTGAGCATGACAGTAGCCGAAGCGGAAACGCTGCTAGAAGTGCGGGCGCGAACCGGCGTGAAGATCGGCGAAGCGTTCATGATTCGGAGCTTTACGCAGTGGCTCCGGCTGCGTGAATTGCTGAACGAAGGGCGCATCGGCCAACTGCGGTCTGTGGTGGCGGCCTTCAGTTACTACAACGTGGACCCAACCAACATTCGCAACCAGGTGGAGAGCGGCGGCGGTGCGCTCTACGACATTGGCTGCTACTGCATTCAGGCGGCGCGGTATGCGTTTGGCGGATTGCCGCGGCGCGCCGTCGGCCTGATCGAGCGCGATCCGCAGATGCATACCGACCGGCTGACATCGGCAATGCTGGACTTCGATGGCGGGCAGGCGATCTTCACCTGCAGCACGCAGTTGATTCCGTATCAGCGGGTGCACTTTCTGGGGACGAAAGGACGCATTGAA
>JANXQR010000787.1 GCA_025353435.1 Acidobacteriota bacterium
CCTGCGTCAGTCTCGATTTCGAGCATCTCACCAGTTTCCGCATTGCGGGCTTCGGCCATCCACGCCGCCACGCACCGCGTTCCATTGCCGCTGATTTCGGCAATCGAGCCGTCCGAATTGTGCAGGCGGATGCGTCCAGACCTCAGGCCGGTCCAGGTAAAAAACTCGACGCCATCGGCGCCCACGCCGGTGTTGCGCGCGCACAGCCGACGCGTCAATTCTGCCCAGTCACGTCCCGCGGTGGCTTCTTCTGTCACGATGAGGAAGTCGTTACCGCAGGCATGGGCCTTGGTAAAGGGGATCAATCTTCCTCCAGATCGCGAAATGTGTGCAATGCATCAATGGCCGGTTCAGCGAGCAGTTGTCCGAGCAACCGCTCATGCTCCTTTTTGGTTGTAATGACGGTAAAACTCAGGCGCTGCAGGTCGCCAATCGTGTCGCGCTCCACATTCACTAAGCGTTCGCGACACTTGTCCATGGCGTCAAGAATGGACCGAAGCATGATGGTCTGATCTCGCCCACGCGCCTCATAAACCAGCGAATATCCTTTGAGGCTGGCTCGCCGTTCCAGGAAGCCGACCACCTCCAGAGCGAAGATCGCGATCACAGTGGCGAGCGCGGCGGCCCCGTAGAGACCGGCCCCGCAAGCCATACCAATCGATGCGACGACGAAGACGCTGGCGGCACTGGTGAGCCCGCTGATGCGGTTGCGATTATGGAGGATGAGTCCCGCGCCGAGAAAGCCGATGCCTTGAACGATGTTCGCAGCCACTCGGCCTTTGTCGGGATTGTTGTCGCCGGCGAGCACAGCCGAGAGCAGCGTGAAGAAGGCCGAACCGAGGCAAATGAGGAGATTGGTGCGCACACCCGCGGACTTGCGTTTGAACTCGCGCTCCAGCCCGACAACTCCGCCCAGCACGCAGGCAAACAGCAAGCGGCCAATTGCGCCGTCTAACATCGACTGCTGTTGCAGCCAGCTAAAGTTGAAGGGTTGCGCGGACTGGGCCACCACTATCATCATGGGCATTCCTTGCCCGATGCTATCACCGCGCAGGTGCGACTCCCGTCGATTGCGCATGCCAGGTATCGGAGACGTAAAGTGTGCCCGTCGATTGACCAGGCGCCGTAAACCGAGCGACCTCGCGCAGGCCCACGGGATGGGCCTTTACGGCGAGGTCGATCTCGTCGCCTGCAAAGGCTAGCACGACCGCTGCGTGCTCCGCTGGCTCGGCAAGGGCTTCGGCGTAAAACTCTTTGTCACTCCCATTGATCGTCTGCCGTAGTGGGATTCCGGAGAACGCAACGATCTGGGGATAAACCGATGTATTCATGAGCACCTCACCGCCGGGTCTGGAAGCCAGCAATGCTCGAATCACGGGCGGAATCTCGATTTCAAACGATTGTCGTGATTCGATGTTCTTTGTGCCTTCCACATAGACAATTGGGCGCTCGCGCAACACGGCCAGCGCATTTCCGGCTACCATGACGAGGACCAGCCCAGCCACAATTAACACCGCCTTGGGCTTGAATTCGCGCGCCGCCGCAAGAAGGAAGGCAGCCGCAAATCCCAAGCCGAGTGCCAAGGCGGGCAGCAGTTCCAGACCGTAACGGGTGTTGTAATACGAGTGCGGCCACCACACGGGGAGAAAGATGGGCACCGAGCCGAAGGCCACTGAGTACGCATAGAACGGAATCGGCAACCACAGAAGCAGCGTCCATGCGAATGCGCGACGGCGTGCGATGAGTAAGGCCCAGGCCACGCCCAGCGCGCTCACTATCAGGAGCGTGTTGCCCCACGCGGAAGCAGCGGCATCCAACTCCGCAGCCTTTGCGAAGAACAGCAACGAAACCCACGGATTGTGCCAGCCGGGATGAGGCGGACCGCTACCAGGAGTGGCTGTGCGCAGTTCAATGGCCAGAGCTGAATATGGGCCTCGCGCGAAGTCGAGCCAATCGCCAAAGACGACCGCGTTGTAAACAAACCATACAACAGGCGCTGCGACCACGATGATGCTTGCCAACCAGAATGCGCGTGAGCCAAGTCGGCCGTGCCGCAAGAGCACGATGCCGATGGCTGTCCATGCCAGCAACGCCATGATCCAGCCGTCATAGCGAGTGAAGACCGCAGCCACCAGCACGATGGCAATCAACCACAGAAGCCGTGCGCTGCGGCGCGAACCATCCGCGGCATCAATGGCAACACGCCACTCAACCAGCCACAGTGCGGTCCACACCATCTCACACAAGAACAGCGGCTCGGTCATGGCGGTGGTCTGCATATAAAGCAGGTTGGGGTTGAGTGCGAAGAACGTGAGCGCTACGACGCTTGGCGCCGGGCTCAGCCATCGCCGCGCCAGCTTGTGAATCCCGTAGCAAGCGGCAATCCAGGCGACCGCTGAAGGGAGCATTCCGGCGACGCCGTTTGCCCACCATGCGTAAACCGCAACGAACGGGATCATCAGCAGGTGCGGTAGGGGCAGCCATACCGAGCCGAGCTGAGAGAGCCCCGGCCGATGAGAGTCGATGACGCGGCGCGCAATGTGCAGGTGCGCCACGGCGTCGCCATAATTGAGCATGGCGTGATTGCGCCAGCTCCAGACGGTGGCAGCCAGCGATGCGGCGGTGCAAGAGGCCAGCACCACCCGCCTCTCGCGACGGCCGACACGGTTTTCAATCAAGGTGGGTAAGCTCGCGGAACTGGTCGAAACGCGCGTCGATCTCTTCGCGCGTGAGGCTCTGAATCCGCTCGGTGCCAAAACGTTCTACAGCAAACGAACCCATCACACTGCCATAAAACATAGCGCGGCGGAAGGCACCCGGGGTGAGTTCCTTCTGCGATGCAAGATAGCCGAAGAAGCCGCCTGCAAAGCTGTCGCCCGCACCGGTAGGATCGACTACTTCTTCGAGCGGCAGCGCGGGTGCGCGAAAGGTCTTGGCGCCGAAGCCTTCATGCGTTACACCGTAAAACGCAGTCGCGCCATACTCACCGTGTTTTACGACCAGCATCCGCGGCCCCATGGTTAACACGGACCGCGCCGCCTTGACGAGGTTGTTGTTGCCGGCGAGCATCTTGGTTTCAGTATCGTTGATGAGGAGAATGTCGAGGCCGCGCAGTACTTCGAGCAACGCCGGCTTGTGATCCTTGATCCAGTAGTTCATGGTGTCGCCGGCCACCAGCTTTACTCCGGGCATGGCCTCGCGTACGCGCCGCTGCAGCACCGGATCGATGTTGGCGAGAAACAGGAATTCCGAGTCACGATACGCGTCCGGAATTTTGGGCTCGAAGGCGCCAAATACATTCAGTTCGGTCGTGTGTGTCTTGGCCTCATTCAGATTGTCGAGGTATGAGCCTTCCCAGAAGAAGCTCTTGCCGGAGGCGCGCTCGATGCCGCGCGTGTCAATGCCACGGGCGTTGAACACTGCCTGTTGTCTCGTGCCAAAGTCTTCGCCCACCACGGCAATTACGCGAACTTCGGTAAAGAAGCTCGCCGCGAGCGAGAAGTAGGTTGCCGCGCCTCCGAGGCAGCGGTCCCTTCGACCAGCAGGGGTTTCAATTGAATCAAAAGCCACACTTCCGACTACGGTGATTGCCATTATGTTCCTTTTTGCAAGAGGTATTCTTGGTAACTTGTCGACGAGTTGACTCGCTTGCTTTTTGCGAGTGGTTTACCAGCCCAGGTACTTCCCAAATAACAAGCCAAGACGCTCTTTGGCCGCTGCCGGAATTGCATCGGCGTGGGTAAGGACTGCATATTTTGCGGCCGAGGCGCAGGCGCATGTCCGTTCCGCCGGCATCGCCGCTACGGCTTCTTTTACCACCTTGGCCGCGTTTGCTGCGTTCTCGTGAAGAACTGCAACGATCTCTTCAATGGTGACTGCGTCGTGGCCTGCACGCCAGCAGTCGTAGTCGGTGACCATGGCAACCGTGGCGTAGCAGATCTCAGCTTCGCGTGCCAGCTTGGCCTCCTGCAGATTGGTCATGCCGATTACATCAGCATTCCAGCTGCGATACAGATTTGATTCAGCCCGAGTGGAGAATTGGGGGCCCTCCATGCACACGTAGGTTCCGCCCAATTTACCCACGACACCGGCTGCCTGGCACGCCTCTTCAGCTGCTTTGCCGACCGTCGCGCACACCGGATCGCCGAATGCCACGTGCCCAACTATGCCTTCGCCAAAAAATGTAGACACGCGATGGAACGTGCGATCAATGAACTGATCGGGGATGACAAAATCAGTTGGCTTGTGCTCTTCCTTCAACGAGCCGACCGCGGACATGGAGAGGATCCGCTCTACGCCAAGTTTCTTGAAGGCGTAAATGTTGGCGCGGAAATTTAATTCCGAGGGCAGGATGCGATGGCCGCGCCCGTGCCGCGCGAGAAATGCGACTTTGCGTCCTGACAACTCTCCCAGCACGAAAGGGTCCGACGGCTCGCCGAATGGCGTCTCCACACGCACTTCAGTGATGTTCGTGAAACCGGGCATGAAGTAGAGCCCGCTGCCGCCGATAATGCCAATCTCCGCCTGAGCCAACGCTTATTCTCCCGCGCGAAGCCTTGCCGGCCCTGGCGCTATATTGCCCACAAAACACTTCAGTATAACGGGCGATGCTCGTCATTTCTGGCAGTTGTTGTTGGTCATGATCGGCACGCAAGCCCCAAAAAGCGGAAAGGCCGCTCTCTTGAGCGACCTTACTGTGGAATAACCGTTTTTCCTAATTTGGCATTACTTTCCTAATTTGGCATCACCAGAATTGTGATGGACTGCGCAGGGAAGGTTGCGCTGATGGTGCTATCAGTTACAGTGCCCGACGGCGGCGTCACGGTCAGGTTCGGCTGCGCGACAATGGCTGCCAGATTGGCATTGCTGTAGAGAAACATCTGGGCCGAGGTGGTGGCCGCGGGCAGACTGTCTATCGCGAGGGTGGTAGCGAGATCACCATAGGTCTTGTTGATCACCACAACCGTGACCACGTTGTCAGCGGTGCGCAGTGCGCTGTAGACCGACAATTTTCCCTGGTCATCGCTTGTCGACTTAAGTGCCATGTTGCCGAACATCGCGTTCTTGCCGTCATAGTTGCGAAAGGCCTCAAATGCCATCAGTCCCGGAGCTTGCTTCACCGGGTCCGGCGGTCCCCACAACGTGCCGATGTCAAGCCCCTCGCGGCCAAATATGCCCAGAATGTCAGCCTGGGCGAGAGCGCCATTGATGTGCTCCTGTCCGCCCCAGTTGTATTCGGTAATGGCCATCTTGGTGCCGGGATAGTCCTTGGTCACCCAGCCCTTCATCATGGGAATCACTTGCGGCGCCTGTAAGGGAATGTTGCAATCTGTATTGTGGTAATTCGCGTCCGTGGTGTAATTCGGCTGCGCAAAATTCGGATCGGTGTAAGTCGGGTCCCACAAAACGCGCGTTGAGTTCAATCGCGCCTGCTGTGCCACCGTGTCGCCAGCAGTGCTGAAGGCAAGGTTGTTTGCTGCAAAGTAGCTGTGGAGATCCACGTAGTCCAGCAGCCGCGTGCCGCCCGATTTCTCCGCTGCGGCAAACTGCTGGAGGTAATACTCGATAAGTGGAACTCCGCCGTGCGCCTTGCGATCGACTGGATTCTGCCATGGTTGATAACACGGCCCTGTACCCCAGCCCGATTCAATGTCTTTCTTCGAATAGAAGTAGGTCCACCAGAAGTCGATAACTGGCCCGCTCACTTCGGCGGTAGGGTCAGCAACCTTTACCGCCTTGGCCACAGCGATTCCGTTGTTAGTGACCTCGTCATACGTGAAAGCCACCGGATGCACATCGCGATGCACCGCGTTCCACCAGGTTGGCTCGTTGTCCAGGTCATAGACGGCCACACCGCCACCCGCTGCCGTCCCGAACTTGCCCACCAGGAAGGTCACCCAGTTTTTCGCCCAGGCACCTACATCGATGGCCGTGCTGGTCAGCGTTGGATCGTTGCCGATGACATTGCACCCATTCGTATTCATGCATCCCTGCGATCCGTTCAGATAAAAGCCGTTCCCGCAGCCGCGCCCGTTGTCTGCAAACTGCTGGCCGGGATAAGTCGAAGTCGGGAAGCTACACGACGTGCCATCCTTCGCCACCCAGCCGTTCACCGGTAGCGTTCCAATGGTCCTTGCACCGATGCTCTGATCCGCTGCGACCTGCGCATTGAAGCTGCTGTTGCTCTGCGAACCGCCGGCAAGTCCGAATTGGTTTTCGAAGAAGTAATCACTGGCCGAACTGGTTACGTCGAGAGTGTAGTTGTAGCGCGACGTTGCGTCGCCGCCCCACCGATCAATGCCGATATTCGCAGCCTTTCCGGTGGTCGTCGTCAGCTGCCACGCGTTCATGCCGTAGATGTAGGGATTGATGGCATGCGTTTGCGTTGATACATCCACCACCAGCGCGGGGCCACTGGCCGCAGCAAGAGTACTTAGCGTCACAGCGACAGAACCAGACACCGAACTGTCCTGGTTACTTGTTGCCGTCACCGTAACCGTGGCAGGGGCGGGGTACGGCGTGGTGTACAGGCCTGTCTTGTCGATCGTTCCTGCGCTGAGGGTGCTACCGGTCGGCACCGCGATCGACCAGGTCACGGTAGAGTCAGTGACAGCCGGACCGGTGACTGCGGCCGTGAACAACTGAGTCGCGCCGATGAAAACTGCGGCTGGGTTGGGAGTGACGTTGATTGCCGTGACTGCCGGTGGGGCGTAATTTGCGGTCACCGTAGTTGCGACGTTCATGGTCACATTGCAGGTGACCGTAGTGGCGCTTGTGCACCCACTCCACGAGGAGAATTTATTACTTCCAGCAGTTGCCGGAGCGATAAGAGTGACGGCCGTCCCTGCGTTGTACGCGCGGGAGAAGCTGGTCGATCCGTTGCCCGCGCCATTGTTGTCGACGGGCGTGACGGTGATCGTGGCTCCGGTCGCGGGTGTCGCGGAATTCACGGTGAGGGCATAAGTTGTGGGCGGGGGAGGAGTGGTGGATCCTCCGCCGCCACCCCCGCACCCCGCCACGATGGCGCACCCACCCGCTGCAAAAATCGTCACAAGCCTTCTCAGAATGTTCATTGCAAGTCCCCTCGGCCGCTGCTCCATGCTCTTCGGCGGGGGACCCCCTCCGTTCGGACGCATTCCGCAGTCTGTTTTGAAATCCGCACCATATTACACGCGACGGTGTTACCGGTACCAGTGAAATCGGAAAAATGCGGAAGGGTTCTGGAAAAGGGATTTTCCTAGTCAGACTTGGGGGTGAAAACGGGATGGAATGTTGCTCGAGTCAGGCCGGCAAATCTGGAATGATGATGCGCCCTGGCGGCACGGCCGATCGGCCAAAGCTTGCATTCTCAAGCGGATTTGCGGTTCTTGCGGCGCCGACCGCCCAACCGGCCAACAGCAGACTGGGAGCCTGCATCGGGGGAGCATCGCCAAGCTCGTTCAACGTGGTCGCAAACACTTTCTGATCAATCTGTCCGGCGCGAGATACCAGAACGCACGGCAGCTCAGCGGGCAACCCTTCTGATCGCCACTGCGCAGCGAGCAGGCTCAGATCGCGGCCCGGCATGTAGACCACGCGCGTCGCGTCTTCCGCCGCCGGCAGCGCTGCATCGTTGTGCGATTGTGCATGATGGCCTGTCGAAAATATCACATTCGACGCGGAATGGCGGTCTGTGAGCGAGGCTTGAATGGCCGCCGCGGCCGCAAATGCCGACGTAATGCCTGGGACCACTTCAAACGCTACACCGGTCTCGCGCAGAGCAGTCATCTCTTCAGCCGCTCGTCCGAAGACTAGAGGATCGCCGCTTTTGAGCCGGACCACAGAGTGCCCTGCCCGCGCGTGCTCCACCATGAGCGCGTTGATCTCATCCTGGGTGATGCTTTTCATTCCGCAACGCTTGCCCACGTTGACGATTTCCGCTTGCGGAGCGAGCGAGAGAATCGCATGCGCCACCAGGTCGTCGTGCAGAATTAAGTCAGCCGACTGAATAAGACGAAGCGCCTTCACGGTAAGCAGATCCGGATCGCCGGGCCCCGCACCCACAAGATACACTTCGCCTTTTGAAGCTGCTCCTGGCGCAACTTTTGTGGGATGTTCGACCTCAACTTTCTTCGATCCCTGCGGACTGCCCGCCATTAAGCGTGACGGGCAGGCCTCCGACTCGCACACGGAACGCTGCGCAAGTTGGTGGAGCAATGCCTTGCGCTCGTCGGAGCGCGGATGAATATCGAGTACTTCGCGCCGGAGTTCGCCGAGATTGCGAAGCCACTCTCCAAGGTCCTCGGGCAATTGCGTGTCGATTTCACGCCGCAATCGCTGCGCCACGGCCGGACTTTCGCCAGCGGTAGAGATCGCAATCTGCAGGTCCCCGCGGGTCACAACCGAGCCGAAGAAGAAATCGCAGTTGGGGATGTCATCCACGCTGTTGCAGACAATGCCGCGTTCGACGCAGCCGCGATACACCGCCGCATTCACTTCCGGCACGTTGGTCGCCGCGATCACGATGAAGTTGCCTTCGAGGTCCGCGGGATCGAAGGCGCGCTCGATCCACTCAAGCGTGCCATCCGCCGCGAGCGTGCGAATTTCGGGACGGGCTTCAGGTGCCACCACGCGCAGCCGCACACCTGTTTTGAGGAGGCTGCCCACCTTTTCCAGTGCGACAGTTCCCGCGCCGACCAGCAGTCCCGGCCGTTCTTCGAGCTTCAAAAAGATTGGCAGCAAACTCATTTCGTCATGCACTCCCAGGGTCGGTTCCATCGCCCTGCTTACTCCGATACGGAATGAGGCACGCGGCCCGTGGGTAGGTCTCTCTCCACCGGGGTGACGGGCTCACCAGCCAGGTATCCCCGCAGCTCATCGTTGGTGTGCCGCGCAAACCAGGCGCGCAAATTCTCTTGCTGGGACCGGCTTCCCAGGTACTCGCGCAACAGACGCTCGATCGAGTCAGGGACCTGCGAAGATACGCACCGATAGCCCACAGGTCGGCCGAAGCCCGCATGTTCGCCCACCGCGCCACCCAGGCAGAAGTAATATGCGTCAGTCAGCTTGCCTTCGAATTTGATCTTCTTGCCTTCCATGCCAATGTCCGCAATCCAGTGCTGGCCGCAGCTGTTGGGACATCCGGTCACGTGAAGGCGCAACTCCTCGTCGAACTGCGGTAGGCGCTCCTCCATCTCTTCAACAACCCATTGCGCAAAGCCCTTGGTCTCGGTGATGGCGAGCTTGCAGAACTCGGTGCCCGTGCACGCGATGGCCCCGCGCCAGAAGACTGAGCCTTCGACATGCAGCCCAAGCTTGCCAAGCTCTTGCGCCAACTCCGCCGTCTTGCTATTCGGAATGTCAATGAAGATCAGGTTCTGCGCTACGGTTGCGCGCAAGCTTCCGCTCCCAAAGCGTTCGGCCAGGTCCGCTGCGGCTTCCAGCTGTTCGCCTGTGAGGCGCCCGCGCAGCACGGACGCGCCTACGTAGCTCAGGCCCGCTTTCTTTTGCGGATGTATGCCGGCATGATCGCGCAGCACGCCGGAGGGCACCTTCTCGGGGACCCCTTTTTGCAACGTGAAATCAAGCCGACTCTGCAGCTCATTGAGGAATTTCTCCGCCGTCCAGCCTTCCTTCATGAAGAGATACTTCATTCGGGCGCGATCGCGGCTCTCGCGCAATCCCTGCTGATCACGGAAGATCTCCGTCACAGCCCGAGCGGCCGGTACCGCCTGGTGCGGGAGTAGAAATACATCCAGCCGTTCGGCCAGGTGGGGCTCGTTCGAAAGGCCGCCGCCCACACGCAGCGAATAACCGACCTCGCCATCCCGCTCAACTGCTGTCAGCGCAATGTCGTTGATCTCGGGATAACTGCACCAGTCAGGGCAGCCCGTCGCACAAACCTTGAACTTGCGCGGCAAGTTGTAGAACTCGGGATTCGCGGTCAGCAGATGGGCAATCTCCTGCGCCACCGGCGAGGCGTCGATCAATTCATCCGCTGCGATTCCGGCGAGCGGACATCCCGTCACATTGCGAACTACATCACCGCACGCACCCTTGGGCGAGAGACCAATCTTGTCGAGAGCGTCCACCACTTCCGGGAGCGACTCGATAGTGAGCCAGTGCAGCTGGATATTCTGCCGGGTAGTAATGTCAGCCAGGTTCCGCCCATGCACGCGGGCAATGCGGCCAATCTCTCGCGTCTGACGCGAGGTAAGAATGCCGTTGGGAATGCCGACCCGCAGCATGAAAAACTCGGTCGCCAGACCCTCGCCACCCTTGCCGCCGGTAACCCCTGCGCCGTCGCCCTGGGTATAGACGCCCCACCACTTGAAATAGAACCCTGCCCACTCGGGGAGCACGCTGGCGTGGCCCTCCCGGGCAAACTGGCGCACCTCGTCAAAGGCCTCCCACGGGTTCTTTTCGCGCTTCAGGCGCTCGCTGCGTTGCGCTTTGGTCTCTTTCACCGGAACGGCTTCGCTCATAACTTCCTCGACTTTCCCGAATATGCCTGCTTCACTTCCCTGCTCTCGCGTCGTTGTTTCGCAGTATCGAACCGGATTCGTTCGCAGAAACGGAAAACCCGCGATGAGAGCATCGCGGGCGTTCTGAAACCTGGCATGAAATCAGACTCGGCTAAACAGGTCTCCTGCGCGCGCGATGGGAATGACAGCGGCAACAACAGGAGCAAGCTTGCATGAGCCGATGATAAGCACAAATCGAGCCCAACGCAAACCGGAGCGGCACAGGCTTTGCCCGCGGGGGAAACCTAATCCGTTCATTCCAATAATAAATCGGAAGCGCGGTTCATTTAGATTCAAGTGGGACTCGCCTAGGGCAGGGACCGAAGGTAGTCGATAATCTCCCAGCGTTGCGCCAGGGGCAGGCTGGACCAGGACGGCATGCCGTGGCGCAAATCACCCTGACGCAGGAACCATTCCAGATCACCGTCTGTTGCGGAACGGACACCTTCAGAGCGCAACGTGGGCTTCTTCTTGCCGTCCCCCTGGGCGTCGGCTCCGTGACATTGCTGGCAGTGATTTTTGTAGAGGAGAGCGCCGGCCAACGCGGCTCCAGAGTCGCCGGTGAGGGGATTGGGCCTTGCGTGGTCGCGGGCGGGAACTGCAGCCCAATGCGAAGCGGCAGCGGCGAGGGCAGTTCCCAACCCAAGGGTTAAATTGACAGCAATGAGCACGCCCTTGAGATGCTTCATCGGGCGGCACCCTTCCGCCGATGAAACAGCTTGTCCATATCTTCGAATTCTCGGGCGAGACCGAAACGATAGAACTGGTCCATGCTCGAACCCGTCACCCCGATTGCGGGCGAAAAGCTGACACGAAAGTGTGCCGGCAATTCGCACCCAACCACGGGAGCTATGAAATGGGAGGTGTCGCGCAGAGACAATACCCAGGTGTCCCCCAAGCCGCCATAGGCCTCCATGCCAACGATGAACTTTTCGGCGCAGAAAGTGCACCC
>JANXQR010000834.1 GCA_025353435.1 Acidobacteriota bacterium
ACAAGCACCGGTTTTTCCGCCTGATCGAGCAGGGTAATGGTCAGGTTTCTGCGGTCGACGAGGCCGCCCATCACGGCGGCGAACCAGTTCCAGAGCGACAGATCCGAGGTCAGGCCACGTTTCAAAACGATGTTGGAGACGTGACTGAGGCCGGGAAGCCTCTGATCGATTGGGTTCTTGCTGTTGCCTTCGCGGTAGTCGATGACGTCGATTGAAGCGTCAAGGCCGGATACCTCGCTGAACGCGCTGGCGACGACTCCGTCGATGCTCACAACAAATTTTCCAATGGTGAAGGGATCGGTGCGCGGGGATGGTGACATGGTCGGACTCCTTGCGGCAGGGTCGCCGCCGGGTCAAGTATAGTGCTGCGTCGTGGGAATCGGACGCTTCCAGTCCACTTAGCGGAGGATCATTATTCGATAAGCGGGACGAAACGGCGCTGCTGCTCGTCGTAACGTTCAACTTGCCCGCTGAGAATGTCGTAGAACCAGCCATGAACGGTGAGGTCACCACGCGCAACGGCACTGGCCACGGAGGGCTGGGCTTTCAAATTCATCAATTGGGCCACAACATTGCCACGAATGAGTGAAGTAAGCTCTGCGTGTTCGCCGTCAGCCGGGTTAGGCGGCTGGCGATTGCTGAATGCGGACTCGACGTGGTGCAACCAGCGGCTGGCCTTGGGCAAATGCTCGAGGCCCTTGCGATTGAGAGCTGCCTTCATCGCGCCGCAGTCGGAGTGACCGCAGACGATGGCGTGCTTCACCTTTAGGACTTCAACTGCGTATTCGATGGTGGCCGTTGTGCCGTCAATGTCGTTGCCAGTAACTGGGATAACGTTGCCTGCGTTGCGGGAGATGAACAAGTCTCCGGGACCGGTGCCGAGGATGAGGTCGGGAACGACGCGCGAGTCGGAGCAGGTGATGAAGAGGAATTCGGGAGCCTGGCTTTCAGCAAGCAGGCGGAATTGGCTGCGGCGGGCGGGGAAGACTTCCTTCAGAAAGCGCTTGTGGCCTTCGATGAGTTGCTTCACGGGCGGTGACCTCGCTGAGCTCTCGCTCTTAACCAGCGTAGCGCAAGCCGGTTACAGGAGGTTTGCTGCGCTATAGTGGGGTCCATGTTCAGTCGACATTTTCGATTTCTGATTCTTGCCGGAGTCTGCAGCGGGGTTGCAGGGCTTGCTGCGCAGACGGTAGACACAATCGATCCGGCGCTGCGGGCGCGCGTGGACGCGATAGCCGCGGGCGTGTTGGAACAGCTCGGGGTGCCCTCGGCGTCGGTGGCCGTGGTGCAAGGCGGAAAGATTGTCTACACCCACGGTTACGGGATGGCGCATATTGATCCGGACAAGCCGGCGACGCCTGAGATGCGCTATTCAATCGGCTCGATCTCAAAGCAGTTCACGGCGGCGGCGATTCTGCTTTTGCAGGAGCAAGGGAAACTCAGCCTCGATGACGCGGTTGGAAAGTACGTTCCGGGGCTGACGCGCGGTGACGAAGTAACGATCCGGCAGATTTTGTCGCACACTTCGGGTTATCAGGACTACTGGCCCGAAGACTACCTGATGACACCGATGATGAAGCCTGCGACAGCGCAACAGATTCTGGACGCGTGGGCGAAGAAACCGCTGGACTTTGAGCCGGGAACAAAGTGGCAGTATTCGAATACAAACTTCGTTATCGCCGGGCTGATTGTGGAGAAAGTTAGCGGGCAAAAGGTGTTCGAGTTCCTAGGCGAGCACATTTTTCATCCGCTTGGGATGAAGAGCGTGTGGAATTCCGACGAGGCGAAGCTTACGCAGGCCGATGCCACGCCCTACATCCGCTACGCGCTGGGGACCCTGCGGCAGGCGCCCAAGGAAGGCCGCGGCTGGATGTTTGCAGCGGGCGAACTGGCCATGACCGCGCATGACCTGGCGCTTTGGGACGCGAGCCTGATTGCGCGCAGCGTGTTGAAGCCTGAGAGCTACAAGGAGATGTTTACCGAGGTAAAGCTGAAGGACGGCAGCGGCACCGATTACGGGCTGGGTGTTGAAGTACGCCAGCGCGACGGACATCTCTCGATCGAACACGGCGGCGAAGTAACAGGCTTTGTGAGCGACAACGAGGTGCTGGTGGATGATGGTGTGGCTGTGGCCGTGCTTACGAATCACATGGCGGGAGGCGCTGGCCAGATTGCGCAGTTGACGGCCGCGATGGTAGCGGGAAGCAGGCTTTCGGAAGCGGAGGCGCAGGCACTGGCGATCTATCGAGGGCTGCAGAAGGGAGAACTCGACCGCAGCCTGCTGGCGCCAAATCTGAGCAGTTATTTTGATTCACAGGCAGTGGCGGACTTCAAAAGCAGCCTGGGACCGCTGGGCGAGCCACTGACTTTCAAGCAGGTTAAGAAGGAGTTGCGCGGCGGAATGACGTTCCGTGCCTTCCGAATTGTCTATCCGACAAGACGGCTGGCCCTTACCACATATACCTACCCGGATGGAAAGCTGGAGCAGTTCCTGGTGGATCCGGCGGACTAGTCGACGGCATTGGCTGTCGCCAGGCCGTCGGCGGGATACGCAGGGCCACGATACACTTAAAGCTGGCCTATGTTTGAAAACCTTACAGACAAATTGCAGCGCGCGTTCAAGAGCCTTCGCGGGCAGGGCACGCTTACCGAAGAGAACATCAGCGAGGCATTGCGCGAGATTCGCGTGGCGCTGCTTGAGGCCGACGTCAACCTCAACGTCGTCAAGGAGCTGATCGAGCACATACGCGAGAAGGCCGTTGGCACCGAAGTTTTGACGGCCCTGTCGCCCTCCGAGCAGGTGATCAAGGTGGTGCGCGACGAGCTGATTACGCTGCTGGGCAAGGACACGGCGCGGTTCAAGTTTGCGTCGCAACCGCCCACCGTGATCCTGATGGCGGGGTTGCAGGGCTCGGGCAAAACCACCACCACCGGCAAGCTGGCGGCATGGCTCAAGAAGGGCGGGCACCGGCCCATGCTTGTTTCCGTGGACGTGTACAGGCCTGCGGCGCGCGAGCAGTTGAGGGTTGTGGCGAAGTCCATCGACGCCAAGATTTACGAGGGTGACACGAAGGGCGAAAAACCGGGTTCAGCGCTGGTGGAGCGGCTGGCGGCCGAGGCTCGGCGCGAGGCACGCAACTTCGGCTTCGACACGCTTATTGTTGACACCGCCGGGCGCCTGCATATCGACGAAGCGCTCATGAGCGAAATGGAGCGGCTGAAGAAATTGCTCAACCCGCAGGAGATTCTGTTTGTGGCCGACGCCATGACCGGCCAGGACGCGGTGAATTCGGCGCAGGATTTTCATACGCGGCTAGGGCTGACGGGCGTGGTGCTTACCAAGATGGACGGCGATGCGCGCGGCGGCGCGGCGCTGTCGATTCGACACGTCACGGGACAGCCCATCAAGTTCATCGGCACGGGTGAAAAGCCGGATGCGTTTGAGCCATTCCATCCCGATCGCATTGTGGGTCGCATTCTTGGCATGGGCGACATGATGTCGCTTATCGAGAAGGCTGAATCGACGCTGGATCGGAAAAAGAGTGAGGAATTCGCGAAGAAAGCACTGCTCGGCGACGGGTTTACGCTGGAAGATTTCCGCGATCAGCTGCGGCAGATCAAGAAGCTGGGGTCAATGGAGTCCATTCTCAAGATGCTGCCGTCAGTGGGGCCGTTTGCGGGCATGCAGCAGGCCGCACAGGGTGTGGACGAGAAGCAGTTTGTGCGCCTGGAGGCGATCATCAATTCGATGACGCCGAAGGAGCGGCGCAATCACGAAATCATCTCTGGAACCCGGCGCAAGCGCATCGCCGCAGGGTCTGGGACCAGTGTGCAGGACGTGAACCAACTGCTGCGGCAGTATGCGCAGATGAGCAAGATGTTCAAGTCGATGGGCAAGGGCGGCGCGGTGCAGCGCCGGATGATGGGATCGCTCGCCAACATGCGTTCTGGCCGCTAACCGAACGCATGAAGAAATTACAGGACCAACTCGACCGGATCAGCGAGCGAACCCGCGAGCTGGTGCAGCCGGAGCGGCTGGAACCCAGCGAACGCTCCGTTGTCGAGCTATTCGAAAGCGGAATCGAGCAGCAGATTCTTCCGGTCGGCAGCATGG
>JANXQR010000847.1 GCA_025353435.1 Acidobacteriota bacterium
CAGCAGGCCATACCATCGCCGCCTTCCGCGCGGATGACGCCTACTGGCGCGACCTCGGTCGCCCGGAGCACATCGCCCAGGCCGTCATTGACATCGCCACCGGACTCCACCCCAGCCCATAACTTCCAATCATCCTCCGAAGCCGCCCTGATGCTGCACAATGTCTGCATGCATTCGCGCACCGTTATCCTGTTCCTTCTGCTCGCCATGGCCGCCACTCTCTCCTCTCAAACACCCGCGCCGCAGGCGCCGCCAGCCGCACCGCAAGTGCCGCCCGCAACGCGTCCCGTCTACCCCACGCGCGATCCCCACACCCCCGGCTACGTCACCGCCAAAGAACTCCCCGACGGCGCCATCCCGCCCCCCGACTCCGACGGCAACTTCATTCTCGGTCCCACGCACCCCGCCGCGCCTGAAGTAACCCTGGCCCCCGGCATCCCCACCGGCACCGTCATCGAGTTCACCATGAGCTCCGTCGACAGCAAGTTCTATCCCGGCATCGCCCGCGAGCCCAACACCTTCGGCACCCCTGACCCCACCGACCCCGCCAAGCTCATCGTCACCACCAGCCACCCCGCGCCCTATACCCGCAAAGTCGCCGTCTACGTCCCCAGCCAGTATGTCCCCGGCACCATTGCGCCCTTCATCGTCGGTGCAGACGGTCCCGACCTCATGCTCTTCACCGCTCTCGATTCCCTCATCGCCGCCCGCAAGCTACCACCCATAATCGCCATCTCCATCGCGAACGGCAGCGGCGACGCCCAGGGCAGCCAGCGCGGCCTCGAATACGACACCATGTCCGGCAAATATGCCGAGTTCGTCGAGCAGGAAGTTCTTCCCCTCGTCGAAGCCAAGGCCCACGTCAAGCTCTCCCGCGACCCCGACGCACGCGCCACCATGGGCGGCAGCTCCGGCGGGTCCTGCGCCCTCATCATGGCCTGGTACCACCCCGAGCTCTATCACCGCGTACTCACATACTCAGGAACGTGGATCAACCAGCAGTGGCCGCCCAATCCTGAAACTCCGCACGGCGCATGGGGATTCCACGAGAGCATCATCCCCAGCTCGCCCGTCAAACCCATTCGTATCTACTTGGAAGTCGGCGACCACGATCTCTTCAATCCCAACGTCATGCGCGACAACATGCACGACTGGGTCCTCGCAAACGAAAACATGGCCCGCGTCCTCGCTGCCAAGGGCTATCACTATCAGTTTTCATTTGCGATGAATGCCGGCCACGTCGACCGCGCCGTCAAGCAGCAAACCCTCCCCGAGGCACTGGAATATGTCTGGCAGGGCTATCACGCTCCCACCCGATAAACCCAACCACTTTCATCAAACGTCGTTGACTTGCTGAGCCACGCAGTCACTCCACCCTGATCAAAATACCCTCGGCCGCTTTCAGCTCGATCGTCCCTTCCACGCGCTCGCCCACGCGCTCCGCATGCGTTCCCAGCAATACAACGCCCCTTGCCACCTCCGGACGAACCGCATAGTGGCTCATGTTAAGCACCACCTGCATTCTCTCCGTCTCGTTGCCCCTTAAGTACCGCAGCACAGCGCCCTCCGCCGTCACCTCGCTCAGCGTCCCGCTCACCAGCACCGCATGCTCCCGCCTCAACGCAATCATTCGCCTGTAGAAATGCAGCATCTGCCCTTTATCCCTCTCAAACGCAGCCACATTCACTTGAGCGTGTTCATCCCCCAGCGGCAGCCACGGCTCGCCGGTCGTGAATCCGCCGCCTGGTGATCCGTCCCACGGCATCGGCGTGCGCTCCGGATCGCGCCCCTGTCCGATTCCCGGCTCATTCTTCTCCGCTGGATCCTGCACCTGCTCCGGCGCAATCGGCACGTTGCGCATTCCCAGCTCTTCGCCATAGTACATAGTCAGCGTTCCCGGCAAGGTCATCAGCAGCAGTGCCGCCACCCGCGCTTGCCGCACCCCCACACGGCTCGCGATGCGCGGCTGATCGTGATTGCCCAGCACCCAGTTTGGCCACGCACCCGGCGGCAGCGCACTGTTGTATTCGCCAATGGCCCGGGCTACTGATTCCGCGCTCCATGCACATTGCAGCAATTGAAAATTGAACGGAAGATTAGCGCCCGTCCCATCCTTGCCGTAATACCCCATCAACTGCTGCACAGGCAGATAAGTCTCACCAATCATCACCCGATCCTTGTACGCATCAATCACCCCGCGCATCTCCGCCACCAGCGCGTGATTCTCCGGCTGGTCCGCGTCATACACCGGCAGCAGCCTGTGGCTCGACTTCTCTCCCGGCCTGTATCCCGGATTCGCCGGATTGTCACGGAACTCATCGTCCTTGATCATCAGCCACATCACATCAACACGGAATCCATCCACACCCTTGTCCAGCCAGAATCGCAGCGCATCAAACATCGCCGCCTTCACCTCCGGGTTTCGCCAATTCAAATCCGGCTGCTGCTTCAAAAATGAATGAAGATAATACTGTCCCGTCTTTTCGTCGAACTCCCACGACGACCCGCCAAAATGGCTTAGCCAGTTATTCGGCTCATCGCGCCAGATATACCAGTCGCGCTTCAGATTGGTGCGCGAACTCCGGCTCTCCACAAACCACGGATGCTCGTCGCTCGTGTGGTTCGGCACAAAGTCCAAAATCAATTTCAGCCCGCGTCCATGCACCTCGGCCAGCAGCCGGTCGAAATCCTCCATCGTGCCAAACAGCTTGTCGATCCCACAGTAATCCGCCACGTCATATCCAAAATCCGCCATCGGCGATGGATAAATTGGCGAAATCCACACCGCGTCCACACCCAGTTCCACCAGGTAGTCAAGCCGCGAACGTATCCCCTCCAGGTCTCCAACCCCATCGCCGTTGCTGTCCTGAAAGGACCTCGGATAGATCTGGTACACCACCGCGTGCTGCCACCACTTCAACTCCTGCATCTCAACATGTGTCCTGTAGTGAATTCGCACAAAAAGGCCGCACATGATCAACGATCTCTGGTACAAGAACGCCGTCGTCTACTGCCTCTCCGTTGCTACCTACATGGATGCAAACGGCGACGGCATAGGAGACTTCAAGGGTTTGGTCCGGCGCCTCGACTACCTCCAGGGTCTCGGCGTCACCGCCGTCTGGCTTATGCCCTTCCAGCCCTCGCCCAACCGCGACGACGGCTACGACGTCGCCGATTATTACGGTGTCGATCCCCGCTACGGAACCCTCGGCGATTTCGTCGAATTCACGCAGGGATGCAAACAACGCGGCATGCGCGTCCTTATTGACCTCGTCGTCAACCACACCTCTGACCAGCACGCGTGGTTCAAAGAGGCCTGCCGCGACCCCCAATCCAAATATCGCGACTGGTACGTCTGGTCGCCCAAGAAACCTAAAAACGCCGACACCGGCATGGTCTTCCCCGGCGTTCAGAAAACCACGTGGACCTGGCAGAAAGAAGCCCGCGCTTATTACTTCCATCGCTTCTACAATTTCCAGCCCGACCTCAACACCGCTCACCCCGACGTGCAGGCTGAGATCCTCAAAATTATGGGCTTCTGGCTGCAGCTCGGCGTCGACGGCTTCCGTATGGACGCCGTCCCCTTCGTCATCGCCAAAAAAGGCGCCAACCTCAAGCGGCCCGCCGAGCAGTACGACATGCTCCGGTCCTTCACTGAATTCCTCACCTGGCGTAAAAGCGGCGCCATCATCCTCGGTGAAGCCAACGTCGTCCCCAAAACCGACATGGCCTACTTCGGAGCCGCCGGCGAGCGACTTCAGATGATGTTCAACTTCGACGTCAACCAACACCTGTTCTATGCCATGGCCAGCGGCGACTGCGCCCCACTCGTCAAAGCTCTGCATGACACCAACCCGCGACCCGCCACCGCCCAGTGGGGCCTCTTCCTGCGCAATCACGACGAACTCGATCTCGGCCGCCTCACTGAAAAACAGCGTCAGGCCGTCTTCACCGCGTTCGGGCCCGACAAAAACATGCAGCTCTACAATCGCGGCATCCGCCGACGCCTCGCGCCCATGCTGCAAGGCGATCGCCGCCGCCTCGAACTGGCCTACAGCCTCATGCTCACCCTGCCCGGCACGCCCGTCGTTCGCTATGGCGATGAAATTGGCATGGGCGACGATCTCGACCTCCCCGAACGCAACTGCGCGCGCACCCCCATGCAATGGTCCACCGAACCCCAGGGCGGCTTCACCAAATCCGTCAAGCCCATCCTCCCCGTCATCAGCGAGGGGGCTTATGGGTTCGAACACCTCAATGTCGCCGCCCAGCGCCGCGACCCCAATTCGCTTCTCAACTGGATGGAGCGCATGATCCGCATGCGCAAGGAACTTCCCGAAATCGGATGGGGCGACTTCACCATCCTGAATACCAGCACCGGCGCCAAAACTTCATTGGTCCTGGCCATGCGTTACCAATGGCGCAATAACGCCGTCGTCTGTATCCACAATCTTGCCGCCGATCCGCAGGAGGTCCGCTTTTCCCTACCCGCCGACGACGCCCCGGACAGCACCCTCGTCAATCTCTTGTCTGACGACCACAGCCGCCCCGAGAAGGGGCGCCGCCACTGCATCCTCCTCGAGGCGTACGGCTACCGCTGGTTCCGCGTCGGCGGCCTCGACTATCTCCTCAAACGCTCTGATACCTGAGTTATCGTCTCCGCGTCCCGACTCGCAAAAACGCAACAGGTCGCGACCACTGGTCGCGACCTGTCTCACTTCCACTTCGACGAAATCTCTTTCGCCAACTGAATCACGAGCTACTCGTCACTCCCCCGAACAGCAAGAAGCCGCCTTGATCTCACTTGTTAACTTCGGAGCCTCATACTCCGCCTCCGCATTCACAAAGTAAGCGCCGTCGTACTTATCATGCCGTCGCACCCACGCCATCGAATGCTTTAGCCCATCCTCATCGCGTCCCTTCGGCACAAGGTCGAGGAAGTTATAAGCGCCAACCAAAATATCCAGCCCGCGCGCATAAGTCGAGTAAGTGTGGAAGATATCTCCGTTCGCATCCTTTTGGAACACACTCAACCCCGGCCGCTCGTCGCTCGGGAACTTGGTCAGGCTGTAGTTGTAATACGCCTCGTCACTTACCTTTTCCTCGGCGCTCTGGCTCACCTGGTAGTCGAAATTGAAATCCGAGCCGAACGATGACACCCAATGAAACTGCCAGCCCATCCGCTTCTTGTATACCGCAAGCTCCGCAAACGGCGCGCGTGAAGCCGCAACAAGCGTTACGTCCCTATGCGCCAGGTGAATCTTCATTCCGTCGAAATGATCGGAGATGTAGGAGCAACTCGGGCACCCTTCGCTCCATCCCGGCCCGAACATGAAGTGGTACACAATCAGCTGCCCGCGCTTGTCAAACAGGTCGCCCAGGGTCTCCTTGCCGCGAGGACCTTCGAACACATACTGCTTTTCCACGCGCTCTCTGGGAAGCTCGCGCCGCTGCCGGCTTAGATCGTCGCGCAGCCGCGTAAATTCCTTCTCTTTCGCAAGAAACTGCTTGCGCGCTTCAATCCATTCCTCGTGCGGCACCGTCTTCGGTTGATGAACTTCAGTCATGCTCGTGGCCATCGCGATCCTCCTTCTCCTTCATGTTAGTTTGGAATTGGTTTTCATCAAAAGAACGCTGCGCTTCAATAGCTGCGGAAAGCCGTTACGGAGGGAGGCGGGGGTTTTCAACCCCCGCAAGAGTCCGCACCACGAACTCCGGCTTCAGCCGCGGAGGGATTTATCCTCCAACTTCTGGCCGCTGGGGTTCGTTCATAGCTCGAAATCACGAATTCTTCCGCAACTTAATCGCGCGAAACACACGCGTCAGCAATGCGGCCAGGCCGCCGGTTCCGGTGGCGCTGCCCGCAATGATTGCTGCATTTGCAAAACACACTGGACACATAATTCCTCCGGAACCGGACTGCTGATCCAATTACTCGCAACGCATTACTGCATGAATGGCGGCGGTTCATCCGCGCTCGGTCCCCAGCTTGCCGGCACCGGGATGTTGAGAATCCGCAGATAGACGCTGAACTGGCCGCGATGCTGGTACCAATGGCTCAGCATCACATCGCGAATGAACAGGCCCCGCGGCTGCGCCATCAGTTCCTTGTCGCCCGCCACCAGGCGCCACGTCTCGTGCATCGCGTCATCATCGTAGGTCGGGAGAATTTCTCGCACCGTGGCAATGCTCTCGTCGAATGTCTTGAGCACTTCCTCGCGGCTTGCCGGCTGCGGAAAATTGAAGTTGGGCGCCTGCGCCGGATTGTTCTGCACAAAGCGGCAAATGCCGCCCGGAACAGAGGCAAGATGATACGCGAGCTGTCCGGCCGTCAAGGATTTTTCGTGCGGCTTCCAGGTCAGCTTGTCGTCCGGAAGACGCTCCAGAAATCTCCGGGTAATGGGCGCTTGGATCACAAACTCAGCCAGTAGCGATTGGGCAATGGACTCCGTAATAATTGGCGGTGCAATCGACATGGGAGACTCTCCTTCAGGTTAGGGAAGTTGCGGTTGATCGAGCGGACAGACGCCAGGATGCAGTTGTAGATCGGATATTCCGGAGGAAGCCGGTGGTCTTCCGGAGGGAGCCGGGGGTTTTACAGGCTGCGGAAAAACTCGGGTAGACGGACGAAACGAGTCAGGGCATGACTTCAGTCGTGCCGTTAAGACCAATAAAATGAGCGGGCTTTAGCCCCTGCGGGATTGCTTTTCGGGCCTTTCGCTCGAATTCAGTCCTTTTTCCGCAGCCTGTTTAACCCCCTGAAAAGTTGCGCAATTGCTCGGCCTTCAGGCCCGGGCACTTGTTTGCCCTATTCCTTCGCACGGAACTGTGACCCTACGATCGCGACCCTTCGGCACGTTTGCGAACTTGTTCGTGGATGTAGGTCCAGCCCGTGACCACACCCTTCCTGTGGTCATCCAGAATCACTCCGAATGCCGAGTGGCGAAACTTGATGATTGTCGCGTCGCCCGCGTCAACAAGCCTGTACTGCAAATTGTTGGCCACCGGCGACGACATGAAAAGCGGTCCCGAAAATTCCAGCAAGCTGTTCCTCTTGATGGCCTGCACGGTTCCCCAGCAATGCCCGTTGCCATCGCCAAGATCGCGGTACCAGCGCCCGCCGGGCACGGCCTCCAACTTCATCGGCATCGGCGTGCCGTCGGGTAATTCGTTCCCCTGCCCAAGCTGCTCCAGCAGGGCTTCAAACGTCACAGCCAGCGTCGCGTTCACCCGGATCTCCTGGGTCACGGTCAGTGTCAGGCTTTCAATTTCAGAAAGGGTTTGCGTCATGATTTCTCCTCGGTTGATTTCTGATCGGTTTCCCGGATCTGTTTCATATTTGCTTCGGCACGTTCCTTGATGCGATTCAATTGGTTCTTCCAGTAGCGTTCGAATGTTTCCGCCCACTCATGCACCGGCTGAATCGCCGGCGCGTTGGTGCTGTAAAACTTGTGCCGCCCGTTGCGCCGCACATTCACCAACCCCACATCGCGCAACACCCGCAGATGTTTCGACACCGAAGGCTGGTCAAGTCGAAGCGCCGTCACAAGCGCCCCCACCGGCAACTCATTCACCACCAGCAGCGACAAAATCTCCCGCCGCCGTGGTTCGGCCACCGCATTGAAAACGTCCGATGTCGTTGCCGCTCTCGCCATGAATCGAAACAATACATTCCCATATAGGAATATGTCAAGCGGCATTTTTCCACGCCCGACCCGGCAACCGACGCGGACGAATCGAACCATGCGAGAGGCCAGCAAAGTTAACGGCCCGTTGAACTTCATGAGGAGTATGTTTCGGGAAACGCACGAAGTGCAGGGGTGTAACTTCAGTCGTGCCGCAAGATTCCCTGAAAAGCCTGGGCTTCAACCTTCGGGACGCTTTTCGCTCGCCTCAAAAAAGTTGTCAAGTGGCCATCCTGTGGAAATCGTTGCAACATGCACAAAATAAAAGAAATAGAAATATTGGGAAATCCATTATTAATTCGTCGAACCTGCCATACTAGTATTAAGAGTCAAGAAAGGCCCGCCAACCAGCGGGCCTTTTCCATTTG
>JANXQR010000849.1 GCA_025353435.1 Acidobacteriota bacterium
CTCGTTGTTAAGGCCTGAGCTTCCGCCCGTGGAAATGGCAGTAATGCGGGCCTTGGTAGGATCGGATGGCTCGACCGGTTCCGTTCCCGGCGCAAGATAGGCGACGTTCGCGAAGCTGCGCGCGGGCAGGGGAAGTCTCTCCAGGTCTTCACTCATTGCAATCGCCTGATGAACCGTGCTGCCAAGGTCGATGGGCTGTTCGGCAACGGACGAACCTAGGCTGTGAACACCAATGGTCTGCGAGACGTTCAGGGCTTCAGTGTCACTTCGATATCGCGTGTGACGCTGACCTCAACGGAAAGTTTCGCCGTGGCATTGGCAAATCCGCGCGCGGCAACGCTTATTGAATAAGCTCCGGGAGCGAGATCGTCGATATGAAATTCTCCGCGATCATCGCTTGCGTCGTTGCGTGGAGATGACGACGTAGCGAGTCGAATGGAAACCCGCGCCGATGCGATGCGCGCTCCCGTGGAATCCTGCACGATCCCCCGCACGGTCCCAGTCGGATTCTGGGCAGTTGCCAATGCACAGATCCAAAGAATGAGAAGCGGCAGCATCCGAAATCTGTTTTCGTTCATGGGAGCACTCTTGAATCAAATCTGAAAAAAAGGGGAGAGACAAGGACTCATAGCGAATTGAGGGAAACATCGTTTCACACCCCGAGGCCAGGGTCTCCATTCAAGGTTACTTCTTCGCCGGCCAGATTTGCCGTTGGCATTCATCCACCGTAACATTTCCGTTCCGAGTGGTTCGGCACCGGGCTCCTCTCGATGATGGAGAGAGCTCTCACAAGGGTCAGGCCTGTGGGGGCAGGGGGCGGCGTCCAATCGGCCAGGCGGCCTTATCTGTCTCGAGGAAAAACAGCCAGGAGTGATCCTGCGCAAGCACCGCTTCCAGTTCCGGCTCGCTCAACACCATGCACGCGGTCGAGAGCGCGTCCGATTCAGCCGCGGTGTCGGCCAGGGCCCAGGCACGGTTTTGCCGCAATGCCGGTTGGCCTGTGCGTGGATCAAGAATATGGTTTCCCTTTACCGCCAGTCCCGATCCGCTCAATGAAGTGTGGGTCAGAAAGAATCGCTGCGGCGCATTGTCATCCCCGAGCCCGCAGGACCAGCCGGCAGTTTCCTTCGGCGGATCGCCAGCCAGAATGCTGCTGCCGCCTGCAACCAGCAAATACGATGGGCAACCCCAGCTACGCAGCAGCTCTCCCATACGGTCGAGCGCAAACCCCTTGCCGATAGCACCCAAATCGAATGGCAGCTGACCGCTCTCACATTGAAGCGCAAGCTCTTCTGGCAACAAATGCCACTGCGGCATGGAGGCTTGCGTTTGCATAGCAGTGGCTGTGGGAGAGAATGCGCCGAGCGTGGCCAACTCCATCTTCTTGGCGATTTCGAGGCAGGCAAATGCCGGTTCGCTCAGGCGCATCTTTTCACCAGGTGCGAGCCGCGCGATCTGCGCCATGTCGCTGTTGGGGCGAAAGCGGCTCAGATGCGATTCCAACTTACCCAGGAGGTCGAGTGCGGCCTGAGCAGCCCGCGCGGCATAAGTTGGCTTCTCATCGGCGATGCGCACCTCGAAGTACGTTGCCATGGCGCGATGATTCAGTTGGTAGATGTCAGCCATGGCTTCTCATTTCGGCGCGGGCGACCACAAGATTGTCAGCACACCGGGTCGTACGCCAAAAAATTCCGGACGAAAATCCTTCAGTTGTTCCGTGTATTGGTCGGCAGCTTCGGTGGAGGTGATGTAGAAATCCGCCTTTCCCGGTTGCTGACCTGGCTGCCAGAATCCGACCGCTGCAATATGTCGCAGATACCACGG
>JANXQR010000012.1 GCA_025353435.1 Acidobacteriota bacterium
TTACGTTGTCTGTAGCGGCGTAATGGAGTACGCAAGGAACTCATCCGAATTTCTCCAACGCATAGGCGGTCTTGGAAGAACAATAATCCTGACATACTGTCATCTGTCACCGGGCGACAAGACTTGGCAACGAACTTCCGCAGGGTGGGTGAATCACTTTACCAAGGAACAACTCGAGAATCTAATTCTTCAGGAGGGCTTCACTTGGAAGAACGTCGGCGAGTGGGGGCATCAGCGTATTTATACTATGACCAGCGGTCATAAAGGTTCGGGAGCTGCCATGTGATGAATAGAAGCCTTTTTGTGATCGTAATGATGGCAGGTATCAATAAAGGTTTCGGATGCAAGAAATAATGCTGGGTTCGATCGGCAGAGATTCAAAACAGCCTGAGTACAAGTGGCGTTTTGCAATAAACGTCTTATTTGGCGGTGGACAATGGATTGTTCAACTTATAGTTGGACTCTACATGCTGGGCTACGTGGTGTCTCGTCTCGGACAAGAACAGTGGGGACTTGTGGTGCTGGCGATGTCAATTTCAACCTATCTCTCATTAATTCAGGCCGGCGCATCGATTGGGATCAGTAAGAAGCTCAATGAGTCGTACACGAAAGGGGACGTTCAAACATTCAGAGGCTATTATACTTTCGCTATATTACTGTGCATTGTCTTGTCAGCGATTGTTGTCATTGCCACCGCAGTTATTGTGACGTTTTTCTGGTCAGAAGTAGGAATACCAGATAGATATTTACAGGAAGGTAAGTTAGTTCTTGTGGCGCTTATTGCATCAACAGTGTGCAGTGCGCTATCCCTGCCGATGATTGGGTGCCTTCAAGCTATTCATCGTTCCGATATCAATTCAAAAATTCAAGCATGGTCCGTTATTCTGCGTGCAGTTTCTGTTATTGCGGTATTTGAGTTGTTGGCACCAAGCGCCTCGGCATATGCAGTGGTTTTCCTGGCAGCAAGCATCTTTACGTTACTGTGGTTGTATTGGTGGGTTTATGCAAACATGCCTGCGGCAAGGATAACAACTCACGGTCTAGGTCAAAAGCAATTGTTTGACCTGATTACCATAAATGGGGCGACATTCTTCAATACAGTGAATTATGTAATATTCATGCAGATTCCGGTGCTGCTGTATCGCGAAAATCTTGCCTTCGTTGGGCTCTATGGAATTGGGCTTCAGATCAACAGCCTAGTTCGTGGACTGTTTTTCTCGCCTTTCAGTGCACTCTCATCCGTAATGGTGTCGCTAAAATCCACTGGTGATATGGAAGATATACGGGGGTGGTTTGCCATTGCTACTAAGGTATATGTAGCCGTGGCAGCAATGATCTGGTTGTGGTTTGTGGTGCTTGGACCCTCGGTATTACGCTTGTGGATACCATCCGGAATTAATGTCGAGATGCTGGCTGAGGCGCTGCCTTACTTGGTAGGGGTCACAGCGATGGGATTAATTTCAATGCCATCGTCAGCGGTAGAGGTAGCGTTGGGGCGTCTGCACATCACGGCTCTTACCGGTGTTGGTCTCGTGGTTGCACTGATCGTGGCCTTACCTGCCTTAGTGCCCGTGGATACTGAGAACCTGGTCGTCTCGGTAAGTGCACTGGTAGCGATTTTCTTTGGTTTATGGCAGTTGATCATAATGTTAAGGGTTGGATCGGCACTGCACTATAACACGGGGCACGGAGTGTTTTGCTTGGTGTTCCTCCCCTGCCTTTCCGCCGTCATTGCAGGCATGCCATTAATGATTATCCAAAGGGCTTACCATCCGAATGAGGCGCTGCAACTCGCGCTGTTAACGGGGCTTGCCGGATTGTCCTTCGTGGCAGTGTTTTTCCTTGCCGGGCTAAGTAAGGCTGAGCGAGAAAAAAGTCGCGTTGTCGTGATGGAATTCCTAAGGCGCGATAGGACAGGAGCAGGTTGAATAGTCAGATGCGTTACTTATATGCCAGGTTTACGGATACAGCATGTAATTTCGGTAACGACATTATCGAACTGGCCACACGCAAACTGCTAGCGTCTTCTGGAATTCCCTCGCCTACGAGCGAGTTTGACTCATTCGCGCAGGAAACACCAAAGGGTGGATACGATTTCGTCCTGGTTCCTGGCTGCACCATGATCACGGCGGGTCAAAACCCCGGGCTTAATAATATAGATGCGTTAGGCTGTCCTGTTTATTGCCTGGCGGGTTCCATTTGGATGCCACTACCACATCCAGGATACCTGCTCAGGAGTAGGGTTGTAAGATGGGGCGGTGAGAGGGAGGCTGACCTCAGCATAGTGCGAAAGATGGCCCGACCGGTTGGCGCCCGTGATCGATTCACATACAGCCTTCTAAAGAAAGCGGGCATTGACACACTTTACGTCGGTTGCCCGACGTTACTGCTTTCCGATGACGATGTGGCTGATGATGGGTATGTTTTGATGTCGCTGGGTCGCGGATATACGAGAATGCAAACGTATTTTGCGCACAGGTTATCTAGAAAACACACGATTGTAGGCATCGTCCACGAGACACACGATTACGCCAGATTCCTTGCGGCGGGCTGGAAGTTGCCGTTGGTTCAATACCAAAGTAACGTTGACCTGTACTTGTCATATTTCAAACGCGCCTCTGTTGTCATCACTGGGAGACTTCACGGGGCACTGCCATCGATCGCATTTGGGAAGCGAGTTTTTTATTACGGGACCCGTGACTCACGAACCACGATCCTTGATGACCTTGGCGTACCTATCCATGGCTATTGGGAGCTCGATACGGCGATAGAACGTGCGTCAAACGACCACAATCGACAACTTTTAAGTTTTTTCAAAAGTAATATGGATCAGTTGTTGAAAGAGACTCTAGGGCGACACATATAGTAAAGCGGCATCGGAGGCATGGTAACCATAGATGAGCGTCCTCTGTTCTTTGTTTTTTCTGTTGGCCCTCCTGTGGTTCAACCCATCCTTGTTTCGCCCGGAATACGCGATTGTCATGATCGGAATTCTGGTGGGTACCGTAAGTAGCAGATCCTTTCCAGTGCGTATGTTTCGTAGAGAGCTCGGCCTACTGGTCGCATTGGCGGTTGCGGGAGTCGCGACCGTTGCTTCGCAAGTACTATCCGGCGACGCCTTTATTTGGCGCGACCTAATGGTCACGCTTATGCTTGGGTACTACGCGGGTGTATTTATTTTTGTATCCATGGCCTCTGGCAAGACGATAACTTACAAGGGGGCCTGGATATTTGGCCTAATCTTGAGTGTTGTCATTACTGCGATTTCGATCTTTCAGTACTTCAATCTACTGAACGTAAATTCTTTTATACTGCCTTCGTCAGGTAGTGCAGAGTTGCTGCGCGAAGGCGTTTTCTGGAAAAGGACAGTGGGCACGATAGGAAATCCGAATTATTGGGGGTTCATCATAAGTGTCGCCCTAGCTTTGCTCACTTATATGGTTTTTTGGCGTGGACGGATGTTTTATCTCCCTCTCTTCTTGGGTTTGCTTGTCTCACTGATCCTCACGGGATCCCGCTCTGCACTAATTTGCTGGCTGTCAGGAACAATGATAGGAGGGGTTGTTGTTGCTTTTATAGCGAAGGAAGTTCCCAGAGTTGGAATCGCTGTAGCGGCCGCTCTTGTTCTGGTGACTGGAGTCTTTGGGTTGGAACTGACTGACTACTACGAAAATAAGGAACGATTCTCTGTGACCAATGTAGATACACTTGTAGGTCGCATGACTGTTTGGGAACAGGCTTGGCTGACTACAACTCAAGACTTCCGTACGTTTTTGTTAGGACAGGGACCACGGAAGGGCGTCGATACATTGCATTGGGGTGACAACTCATACATAAAGATATTTAGAGATTATGGTGTAGTTAGTTTGGGCCTGTATTTGTCCTTGCTTTGGGTCATGGTGAAACGAACTCTTCGACATGTGCGAACACAGAATGGGGATGGAAAAGCTTGGGCGATTGTATTGTTTTTCGTCTTGATTCAATGGTGTACATTTGAATTATCTGCTGATACATGGTTTTTCGTGAGGGTTTCCGCTCCTGTACTCGCGATATATGCTTTCATTGTCGCGAAGATGGAGAACTCTGAGAGCACACTAAAAAGTACTATGGGAAATCGGCTGATATTGGGCAGCGAAGTACTGGGGACGAGATAGCTGTGAATAACACGAGGCATAGCGGCTTGTCGCTAAGCGTTGCAATCCTCACGTGGAATCGTCGTGAATACGTAATGAGAGCGCTTGAATCAGTCTTTGACCAGACATATAAACCGTCTGAAGTTGTTGTTGTTGATTCGGCTTCTAACGACGGGACGACTGAGGTCATCGCAGCACGATTCCCCAACATTAGGATCATACAGCTGCACAGAAATTATGGGTGTCCAGAAGGGAGAAACATCGCGATGGCTAATTGCCAAGGGGATATCATTTTCTCTCTAGATGACGATGCATTCTTGGCAAATGATGTTCTTGAATTGTGCATGAAGAGATTCGCAGAAAATGAGAATGTGGGTGTGGTGGCTTGTACAATTTTGTCTCCGGGCGACATGGCGAGCAAAATTGGATTGGATCACTTATGTAAAGAATTTAATGGCGGCGCGTGTGCGCTACGAAAGAAGGCCCTAGAGATTGCTGGATATTATCCTTCTGACTTTTTTCGGCAGGCCGAAGAGGGCGACTTAAGACTTCGGTTGATGGAAAGCGGATATGGAATCCTAGCTTGTCCGCAGGCAGTCGTATACCACGCGAGCGCGCCAATCAACAGGGATCAGCGGCTTTTCCTTTTTTATAGTGTGAGAAACGAGCTTTACACAGTGCTCCGACGCTATCCGTGGATGCTGGTCATTCCCGGCGTGCTCTACAAGATGCTCGTGTGGAATATGGCGGGCATCCGAAAGAGAGCATTCATGTATACGATGCTTGGAACGTTCGCTGCGTTTCTTCAGGTGCCGCGCCTTCTAAGGGAACGAAAAGCCGTATCGCTTGATACAATTCGAAATTTGCGCCCGCTGAAGGCAAGAAAGCTTCATTCGTTTTTTCCATGACATTCAAGGTGGCTGTCATGCAGGATTTCTGGCTTTCGAATGCTTTGTAATCAAGGAGAATGAGGGATGGAATATAAGAGATGTCCAGTTCTGAGAACTGTTGCTTTGATCCTTTCGCTTTATGCGGGTCTGCCTGTGGTCGTGGCAGGCGGCTTCGAGGTGTTTGATGGCACGCACTATGTCGAAAAGCCGGATTTGTCAACCTACGGTGTGAAGCCTATACACATTGTCTACGCCGGAAGATTTTGGCCTGAGGGGAAAGGCATGGATAGGCTGCCACTTAAAGGGAATGTTCTTAGAGCAGCGAGTGATGCTGAAAGACGTGGAATGTTAACAGTTCTTGATGTTGAACAGTGGCCTTTAAGTAAGGTATCGGACGACCAGCTAGAGATAAATCTATCCATGTATCAGACAGTTTTAGAGTGGTTCCGTGAGGGTGCGCCTCGATTGCAGGTGGGTTACTACGGACATACTCCGATTGGGGACTACTGGAGGGCAATCAGAGGGCCCGGTGATCCTGGTTACAATGATTGGCAACGAGAAAACGATCGTATTGGAGCTCTGGCGGCTAAAGTTGACGTGCTTTATCCTTCGCTCTACACGGCGAAACCAGATCAGGAAGGGTGGGTCAAGGTTGCGGTAGAGAATATCAAGGAAGCTAGAAGAGTTGGCAATGGAAAGCCGGTGTATGTGTTCCTATGGCCGCTGTATGACGACAATCCCGCAACGGAAAGAAAAATGGTTCATACCTATATCGGGAGTAATTTTTGGACCCTGCAACTTGAAACGGCAAAGGCTCATGCTGACGGGGTCATAATTTGGGGAGGATGGGACCTGGAGAAGGACAAACCGATGATATGGGATGACAGTGCTCCTTGGTGGAAAGACACGAAGGAATTCATGAAGAGCAGAGAGCATTCACCGCCCGCTGTCCCGACTTCGCTCAGAGTACGCTGACTGATAGCACAAAGATAGCAAGGCCAAGCTCAGGCTCTGGAGCGTCGCCGCATGTGCGACGGAACTTGGTGTCCGCTACCAAGTTCGCCTGGCTGGTTCTCCGGCGGCATGTGTTAGGGAACGTTGGAGGGTAGAGGGGGAAGAAGGCTTGAGGATGGTGTTGTATCCCTGGACCGCCTACTACCGGCAGGATGTGGCGCCTGGCACCACACGTACCGCCCAGTGCGCTGAGACCGGGGAGCGCTCGTGCAGCGGAGGCATCGGGTCGGCAAGCAGTACCCCAAACGGGAAGAGGCGACACAGGACATCTTTGTGTACATCAAAGTGTTCTATATTCGGCGGCATTGTCACTCCCCTCTCGGCTACTATTCCCCGGTCGAGGTCCAGGCGAGGATGGGTGTGTCGTAACTGGGTGTCCAAGGAATCTAGGGAAGGGCCGCAGAGATAGGCCGAAGGCGAGAAAGGTTTGCCAATGTACACGGACTTGATCGTAAACAACCGTTCTTTTATTAAGAGATTCTCGCACTCTCGGCGATTTGAAGTTGCTG
>JANXQR010000093.1 GCA_025353435.1 Acidobacteriota bacterium
CTTGCCTTCCTCTTCCTGGGTCTTGTAGTTCGAGATGTAGCCTTCCTCCTTGAGGATGCGGGCGATCTCGGTCTTCAGCTTGGAAGCCGGCACATCCAGCTTCTGGTGGCGGGCCCGGATCGCATTCCGAATGCGCGCCAGAAAATCTGCTACTGGGTCGGTCAGACTCATTCAATCTCCTTCATTCCCCGTTCGCTCCAAGCCTCAATCGACGAAGAGAACCAGCGGGAATGTTTACTACAGTGGACAGTGCACTGCCTTTGTTACCAGCTCGATTTGACGACGCCGGGGATTTCGCCCTTGAGCGCCAGTCCGCGGAAGCACAGACGGCAGACGCCGAACTTGCGCAGAAAACCGCGCGGGCGTCCGCAGAGCTGGCAGCGGTTGTGCTTGCGGCAGCTAAACTTCGGCTTCCGCGCGTCCTTCACTCGTTTTGCAGTAGTTGCCATAAATCCTCAAATCCTCTCGGCGGCTCAGGCGCCCTGACGGAACGGCATGCCAAAGGCCCGGAGCAGCGCGCGCGCCGAGTTGTCGTCCTTGGCCGTGGTGACGATGGTGATGTTCATGCCCTTCAGCTTCTCGACCTTGGAGTAATCGATCTCCGGGAAGAGCAACTGGTCCTTCAGGCCGAGCGTAAAGTTGCCGCGTCCGTCAAAACTCTTCGTCGACACGCCGCGGAAGTCGCGCACGCGGGGCAGCGCCGTGGCAATCAGGCGATCGAGAAACTCGTAGGCCTTGTCGCTGCGCAGCGTAACCATGGCGCCGATCGACATGCCGGCGCGCACCTTGAAGGCCGCGATCGACTTCTTCGCCTTGGTGGTCACAGGCTTCTGGCCGGTGATGGACGCGAGATCCGCCACCAGCGGATCGAGCAGCTTGGTGTTCTGCGTGGCCTCGCCCAGACCCATGTTGATCACGATCTTCTCAAGCCTGGGCACCGCCATGGCGTTATCGAGTCCGAGTTCCTTCTGCAGAGCCTGCCGAATTTCCTTGTTGTACTTCTCTTTCAGCCTTGCCATTTGCTCTTTGCTCTCTTTCTACCGGTCTCGGAGTGACTTGAAGGCCGTATACCGTTGCGGTAGTGACTGGCCGTTCAGGCGGAGCCTTTTGGGCTCGTCCCTGATCGGTGGGGTTACTTCTTGGTGGGCAGCGTCTGCCCGCACTTCTTGCACATGCGCACCTTGGTGTCTCCGTCCTGCTTATAGCCGATGCGTGCCGGCCCGCAGTTGGGACAAACCAGGGATACGTTCGAGATGTTGATGGGCGACTCCTGCTCGGCGATGCCGCCCTTGGTGCGCTGACCGGTTTTCGAGGATACAGTCTTCTTGACTACACGGACATGCTCCACGAGCACGGTGCCCTTGTCCGGAAAGACGCGCAGCACGCGGCCGGTCTTGCCGCGATCGGAGCCCGCGAGGACCTTGACCGTATCGTTGCGACGAATGCTTAAGCTCTGCATAGATTCTCCAAACGTTCCTAAACTACTTCCGGCGCCAGCGACACGATCTTCAAAAACTTCTTCTCGCGCAGTTCACGCGCAACGGGTCCGAACACGCGGGTGCCCACCGGCTCATGCGCGTCGTCGATCACCACAGCCGCGTTCTCATCGAAGCGGATGTAGGTGCCGTCGCGGCGGCGATATTCCTTGCGGGTGCGGACGATAACCGCCTTCACCACTTTGCCCTTTTTCACGGTGCCATCGGGCGATGCTTCCTTCACAGATGCGGTAATCACGTCGCCGAGGAAAGCCTTTTTGCCCAATCCGCCGCCCAGGGGCAGAATCATTTGCAGCTTGCGCGCGCCGGAGTTATCGGCAACCGCGAGCATGGATCTCATTTGCACTGCCATGGTCTGTTCTCCCTACGCCGTGATTACTTGGCTGCCGCGGCAGCGTCTTCAATCTGACCGAGCGACGAACGGCGCACGATTTCTTCAAGAGCCCAGCGCTTGAGCTTGCTTGTTGGCCGGGTTTCACGGATGCGCACGACATCGCCCACACGCGCAGAATTCTGTTCGTCGTGAGCGTAGAACTTCTTCGAGCTCTTGACGATGCGCTTGTATTTGGGATGCGCCTTGCGCATCTCAACTTCGACAACGATGGTCTTCTGCATCTTGGTGGAGACCACGTTGCCGACCTTCTCATTGCGCCGCGCGGCTGCCGCCGGCGTCTGCACTGCGTCTGTTGCCGCCATTTAGCGTGCTCCCTTTCCGGCAGTTGCCACGGCGCCGTCTTTGCCCGTGCCGCGAACACCGAGGACGCGTTCCCGCGCCACGGTCTTGATCTGTGCGATCTCTTTGCGCAGCTGGCGAAGCTTCTTCACTCCGTCGTTCTGCCCCATCGAGACCTGGAAGCGAAGCCGGAACAGCTGCTCCCCCGAGGTCTTCTCGTGGGCCGTCAGTTCTTCGTCGCTCAAGTTGCGAATCTTATTGAGTTCCATCTCTTCTCTCTCTCGGGCGCCGTATCCCTCGAAGGGACGCGCGCCGGATCCTGTCTTATTCCTCTGCTACAGCGGGCGTCTTGTCCGCGGATGCGGACTTCTCCGCGCCCGGCCGCTGGACAAACTTCGTCCGCAACGGCAGCTTGTTCGACGCCAGGCGCATGGCTTCCTGCGCGACATCCGGGGCGACCCCTTCCATTTCGAAGAGGATCTTGCCAGGGCGAACTACGGCGACCCAATGATCGAGCGCACCCTTGCCCGAGCCCATACGAACTTCGGCCGGCTTTTTGGTGA
>JANXQR010000101.1 GCA_025353435.1 Acidobacteriota bacterium
GGTCGTCGCGGCGATCGTTCACCGAGCCTTCTTTGGGTGCGGCGGTCTGAGTCGAGGGCTGGTCGGTAGTGGGCTGGGTCTGTTGTGCGAAGGCCGAACCTGAGGCAACCAGGGCGGCCACAATAAGCGTAGGTACGGTGCGCTTCATGTGGATCTCCAAGGGGGCCTTTCATTTATATATTCGGCCCACGTTGATCCAAAACACAAGGTTGCCCAGAAAGTTGCACGCGAATTTTCAGTTATGCAGAAAGATATTCGTAACTTTAGTCCACATTACCTGATCGGATAGGCATGGCTTTTGTTGTTTCGAGGAAGTTCAAATTCGCGTGTTTCACCTTGCTCATTGCGGCGATCGTCGGCGCCCTGGCGTCCCCCGCTAAGCATAATCTCGCGTTTGCGGCGGCAGAAAACACGCAACCCACTCCGGTGCTGGTGGAATTATTCACGTCAGAAGGCTGCTCCGATTGCCCACCTGCGGACGCCTTGTTGCAACGTCTGGACACAACTCAGTTCGTGCCCGGCGCGTTGGCGATTGTTCTCAGCGAGCACGTGACGTATTGGAATCATCTGGGCTGGCGCGATCCATTTTCCTTCGAGGACATGGACACCAGGCAGCAGGACTATTCGGCTCACTTCGGGCTCAAGTCCGTCTACACGCCGCAGATGGTGGTGGACGGCTCAAAGGAATTTGTGGGCAGCGACAGCAAAGCTCTGACGCTCGCAGTTCAAAACGCAGCTTCGACGGCAAAGCCCCCCGTCGAAATCGTCGATGCACGTTTGCAAAATGGCAAAGCGCTATTTTCTTTACATGGCGGTGAAGGCAACGGCGCGACCCGCTGGTACGGAGCCATCGCGGCAGATGCCACACATTCCGAAGTCGCACGGGGGGAAAACGCCGGCCGCACGTTACACCACGTTGCCGTTGTACGCGTGATCCGCCAACTCAATCGCAAATCGCAAAATCAGGACTTCAGCTTGCCCGTCGAATCCGCGGCAAGCTCAAGCGGCAGCCTGCGCCTGGTAGTCTTTGCCATCGATCCCCACACCGGCAAAGTTCTCGCCGCGGCGCAGCAAGTCATCAATCGGTAAACCACCAAACCCAGCTTTACCGCGGATGCGCCGCTTTCCACTTGGCCACGCGATCCTGCACGGCCTGAAGTTCTTCCACCGTGATGCGCGTGCCCACGTTTTGCCGATTCGCAGCGTACTGATCCTGCCTGGGCGATTTGACCGCGGCAGCAAGGTCCAGCCAGTAATAAGCCTCCGCGTCGCTCTGCGCCACGCCCTGACCCATCACGTAAAGCATCGCCAGCGTTCCCTGAGCCCCGGCATCTCCCTGCTCGGCGGCCTTGCGGTACCAATCAACTGCCTGTGCCCTGTCGCGCGCCACTCCCCGGCCGTCGCGATAGAGATCCGCCAGGTGCACTTCAGCCGCGGTATTTCCCCGCTCGGCAGCCTTGCGATACCAATCCGCTGCCTGCTTCAAATCCTGCGGAACGTCCACGCCGGCTGCAAACCTCTCACCCAGGGAGACCTGTGCGGCCAGGTCGCCGCCCGATGCCTTCGTCAGCAGCCCGGCATCCATCCCCGCCGACTGCGCAAACCCCACAGAACAAACACCTAATGCTGCAATACTTAAGCTAAAACCATTTAGGTTCATATCCATAAGTCTAAGCAAATCGCTGCCGGCGACAAGATTACCAAGTGTGTATTGCGGATCGTTGTTGTCTTCAACATCGAATTACGCTCCTCGGGCCCGCCTGTGCATTCTCCAGCCCCCAAAACGGGCTAAAATTCTTGCATGACCGATCGCATGACTCTCCCCCTTGCCCAGGCAGATCCGGAAGTAGCCGCCGCTCTCGAACAGGAAACCCTCCGCCAGCACGAGGGCCTGGAGATGATTGCCAGCGAAAACTTTGTCTCCGAAGCCGTGCTTGAAGCCGCTGGCTCCGTGTTCACCAACAAGTATGCGGAGGGCTATCCAGGCCGCCGCTACTACGGTGGATGCGAGTACTCCGACGTGGTCGAAAACCTGGCGCGCGATCGTGCCCTCAAAATCTTTGGCGCCGAGCATGCCAACGTGCAACCGCACTCCGGTTCGCAGGCCAACGCCGCCGCCTACATGGCGGTGCTGCAGGCGGGCGACACCATCCTGGGCCTCGACCTTGCCCATGGAGGCCACCTCACTCACGGCCACAAACTCAGCTTCAGCGGCAAGCTTTACCGCACCACCTTCTACTCCGTCCATCGTGACACGGAGCTCATTGACTACGATGAGCTCGAGGCCACCGCACTCCGCGAAAAGCCCAAAGTCATCATCGGCGGAGGCAGCGCCTATCCTCGCCTGTGGGACTTCGCACGCATGCGCGCCATCGCGGACAAAGTTGGCGCGGTTTACATCTTCGACATGGCGCATATCGCCGGTCTCGTCGCCGGTGGCGCGCATCCCTCGCCGGTGCCGCACGCACACATCACCACCACCACCACCCACAAGACGCTGCGCGGCCCCCGCGCCGGCTTGATCCTGTGTGGCAAGGACCTCGCAGCAGCCGTCGACAGGGCAGTCTTTCCCGGGCAGCAGGGCGGCCCGCTGGTGCATATCATTGCGGCAAAGGCCGTAGCGTTTGGTGAAGCGCTGCGCCCCGAGTTCCGCACGTACGCCCGCCAAATCGTCGATAACTGCCAGGCGCTTGCCCAGGGCATGCAGGAGGCCGGATATCGCATCGTCTCCGGCGGAACCGACAACCACCTCATCCTCGTCGACGTGTTCGCCAAAGGCATCCTCGGCTCTGAAGCTGAGCTTGCCCTCGGCAAGGCTGGCATCACGGTCAACAAGAATGCCATTCCTTACGACGTGAACCCGCCGCTCAAACCATCCGGCATTCGCATCGGCACGCCGGCACTCACCACACGCGGCATGCTGGAGCCGGAGATGCGCCAGATTGCCAAATGGATTGCCCGTGCCCTCGAACAGCGCAATGACGACGCAGCCCTCGATCGCATTCGCGGAGAAGTATCTGAGCTGGCCAATCAATTCCCGCTCTACGCGTGGCGTCGCCAGCCGGCAACCGTAAGTGCATAGAAACAGGAATCGAACAGCATTACTAACTCCCGGCGCCTGCGCTTATTAACTTTGCACGGCAACTTCCATTCATAGGGTGGGTTGCATCCAATGTGTAAGGTGTAGGTTGCCTCGATCGTGCGACTAAGTTCCGCGATGAGGCATCCGGGAGGAAAGTATGCGCGCAGCGCACATTGCTTTATCGACACTGCTGGTTATCTGTGTTCCGGCATTTGCCCAGCATGATGAGGACCGCGGTCACGGCGACAAGGATCGTCAAGAACATCCAGCCCCGCGCCGTGGACCCGATCCGTATCACGTAGATAACCATCAGAAGGCGCCGGACCGCGGACGCGGAGATGATCACGGCGACCGCGGAAAACAAGACGATCACCGCAATCAGGGCGACCAACGGCGCGACTACCGCGATCAACCTGACCATCCCAATGCGCCCCACGTCGACAACGGCAGAGTGTGGGTTGGCCATGACTCTGGCCGCGACGACGACCACTATCGCACGGATCATCCGTGGGAGCACGGGCGCTGGGGTGGCGGCTTCGGCCCTCGCCATGTCTGGCACCTCGGCGGCGGCGACCGCGATCGTTTCATGTTCAACAACTGGTATTGGAGAGTCGCGCCCTGGGATGATCCCTATGTCGATGGGTGGTATTGGGACCGCGATAACATCGTAATCTACGACGATCCGGATCATGTGGGCTGGTATCTCGCCTACAATCCCCGCCTCGGCGTTTACGTCCACGTCGAGTATCTTGGGCAGTAACTAAATGAAATGCAAAAGGGGGCAGGCCTTGAGCCTGCCCTCGCTTTTTGCTGAGCACATTGAATCCAGCTTTTCTCCAGGTTCAGTTTCGAGAAAATGACCTTCGTAGAGGGAATGCACTACTATGTCTCTGCTCTCGGGATTAGATCCCAAACGGTTCTCTCCAAATGGGGCAGAAAGGCAAATGGATTCATGATGGAACATCAGTTCAAAAAAAACATCGTTGGCTCGGTCATTCTAATGACCGCTCTCTTCACCGCCTCACGGGCGAGTGCTCAGTTTCCTGGAATGCCTCAACCAAAACACTATGAATGGTCTGATAGCAGCCTGGCGCCCGACGCGCGCGCCGACCTGGTCATCAAGGAGATGACACTCGACGAAAAAATGCTGCTCCTGCACGGGCAAGGACTGTCTTTCTTCTCCACTGGGCCGACGGAGTCAAATGGAGGCGCAGGTTACACAAAAGCGATTCCACGGTTGGGGATTCCAGCAATTCAGATGGCGGATTCGGCGTACGGAGTCACGCAAGGAGCGGGAAGAGGGCGCTACTCCACGGCATTGCCCAACGATCTGGCAGCGGCATCATCATGGGATCCGCAGGCGGCGTTTGAATATGGTGCACTGATCGGGCGCGAGTTGCGCGCAGAAGGCTACAGTATGTCGCTGGGCGGCGGCGTCAACCTTACGCGTGAGCCGCGAAACGGCCGCACCTTCGAGTACCAGGGTGAAGACCCGCTCCTCGCAGGTACACTGGCCGGCAACTTCGTGAAAGGCGTACAGTCGCAGAACATCATCGGCGATCTGAAGCATTACGCCATCAATGACCAGGAGAGCGGACGCGATGCAGTGAATGCGAACATCGACAAGCGATCTATGCGCGAAACCGATCTGCGCGCTTTTGAGATCGCACTGGGCATCTCCGATGCCGGCGGCGTCATGTGTTCCTATAACCGCGTCAATGGCGACTACGCATGCGAGAACCAGTATTTGCTGGGCGACATCCTCAAGAAGAATTTTAAGTTCAAGGGATTTGTCCTCTCGGATTGGGGAGGAACGCATTCCGCGGCTAAGGCGTCGCATGCGGGACTCGATCAGGAGCAGCCCGGCGCGTACTTCTTCGGAGATGATCTGAAGAAATCGGTGGAGAGTGGCGAGGTGTCACAGGATGAGTTGAACGACCATGTTCACCGCGTTCTGCGCACCATCTTTGCAGTCGGGCTGTTCGATCATCCGGTAATGACGCAAGTTCCTGACGTGTTTCGCGGAGCAGATCTGGCGCAGAGCATTGCGGAAAAGAGCATAGTCCTGCTGAAGAATAAAGGCGCTGTCTTGCCGCTCAAAAGTATTCGCACAGTTGCGGTAATTGGCGGACATGCTGACGTTGGAGTGCTCAGTGGCGGCGGCTCTGCGCAGGTGGAACCGCCCGGAGGCTCGCCCGTTCCTCCTCCTCACTCGAATGACCCAATGTCGGCCTTTATCCGCCCGCTCTGGATGCCAAGTTCTCCGTTGAAGGCGCTGACAGCAAAGTTACCCGATGCCAAGGTGAGTTACACCGCGGGAGACGATCCAGCCACGGCAGCGGCCGCAGCAAAGCAGGCAGACGTGGCAATCGTCTTTGCCTATCAGTGGGAGTCGGAAGGGTCTGATCTACCCACATTGGGTCTCGCTGCGGAGCAGAACAAGCTCATCGAAACCGTAGCGGATGCGAATCCGAAGACCATCGTCGTGCTTGAGACCGGAAGCCCTGCAACCATGCCCTGGATCGACAAGGTTGCGGCGGTTGTAGAAGCGTGGTATCCGGGAATTCGCGGTGCTGAGGCGCTGGCCAACATTCTCTCTGGCGCGGTAAATCCCACCGGTAAACTCGCCGTCACTTTCCCTAAGAGCGATGCGGATCTGCCGCATCCGACTCTGGTGCTTCCGCCGCCTGAATCAAAGCCTAACTATGCGGCAATGACGGACTTTTCCGACTTCATGAAGATAGCCGCAAAGGGCCTTCCGCCGTTCCAGACAACCTACAACGAAAAACTGGAGGTTGGATACAAGTGGTATGACGCGCAGAAGAAGCCCGTGCTCTTCCCGTTCGGCTTCGGACTGTCGTACACCACTTACGCCTACTCCGGACTCAAGGCAACGCCAGGTGATTCAACCGCAGTCGCGTTCACCGTTAAGAACACAGGCAAACTCGCCGGCACTGAGATTGCGCAGGTCTACGCATCGCTACCGGACTCCGCGGGAGAGCCGCCCAAGCGCCTGGTTGGTTGGGTTCGCGTGGATCTTGCGCCCGGCGAGTCAAAGCAGGTTAGCGTATCGGTAAGCCGCGACCAGCTCACTGTTTATGACGAGGCCTCTGACTCGTGGAAGCTCGTTCCCGGGAGCTACGGCATTCGGGTCGGCGGCTCGTCGCAGGACCTCCCCTTGCAACAGGCAATTTCTTTCTAGGTGAGAAACAACGGCCGCCAGCAGAGCATATCGATTTGCTGGCGGCCGCTTCGCACCAATCCCTTAACTCATGGCGCCTGCCTTGAAACCTTGAAATTTCGCATCATCGCCAAGTACCTAATCGAATGCTTGGTCGTAAACGATTGGTCGGCCCGTAGACTTCACCCATCTTTAGCCCGCAGCTAAATAATGCATTGGCTTCAACCGCCACCATTGCACAGATGGCGTGAAGACGAAAGTTACTGCGGGATACATAGGCCAGCGGGGCGGAATTCAAATGCTATTGCCATGCCGGGCATTCCCTGACTAGGTTCGAATTTCGGCGCCGTTAAGATAATCGACAACGTGTTAGTCGCCAATGCGCAATATTATGAGCTATTCTGTAGCCTATGGCGATTGATTCAATTCTCTCTCAAATCGATGCTGAAATTGCACGACTGACACAGGTCAGGAAGTTGCTGGCTGGATCGGGTGCTATCACCATCACCGCGCCGAAGCGCAAGACGAAGTCTGCGCCGGCGAAAAAAACAAAGAAGACCCGTGTTCTGAGCCTGGATGCGCGCAAACGGATTGCCGATGCGCAGCGCAAGCGTTGGGCCGCCCAGAAGTCCAAGAGCAAGAAGGAAGCTTAACTTCCAGATCGATTCTTGTATTCCGGGTTAAAGCTTTGGATTCGATGAAGGTGCGTTACCAGGTTTCGACGGCGAGAATGTTCGGCGGACCTGGGTGGCCCTCAATTACCTGCGTCTCAATCACTGCTTCCATGTTCTTCTCTTCCCAATCGCGAGGAGCCTTGGCAAGCAGTGAGTTCAGGTACTCGGGGTTATAGAGGATTTCTCCTGCCGCTTCAGTACCTTCCTCTGAAATACCTGCAGCGATGATCACTGGCTGGCCGGTCGTCTTGTCGTGGATTCGCGCCACGATTGCGTAGTCGCGTGACAATTTCTGGTACGGCAGATCCCAGGCAGTGGCCCAGGTCGTCTTGGTGCTGCTTTTGCGGTCCACCAGCAACGCCACGCCATCTTTCGATTCAAATCCAAAGCGAAGATTCTGCGTCACCCGCAGAGTCCAGATATTGTCGAACGCGCCGATCAGCACAAATGGGCCTTCACGGAGCTGTCCGAAAGACGCTTCAGAGGCGGGAACAACCCGGAAAGCCTTGTGGCGCGAAGCAAGTGCAGCCACCGTGCGCGTGAGCGTAATCACATCGGCCAGGGCAAGGTTGCCGGAGTAGTGCAGCCGGAAATAGAGTGGCTCGGGCTTCGGATTGGTGACGACGGTATCAAGGGAGTTGATCGAACCGACGTCGATGTTTTTTGCCGGCTCGCCCAGGCAAAATGTCGTGGGGTTGACGCTCGAAGTCACGGGCCCCCAGAAACGGTCGATGTTCGAGAGCGGCGGTGGCTCGTTGTGATAGCGCAGCCCGGTCAGCATGCCCACGGTGCCAGCCAAAACGACCATCGCTACGACACTCGTGGCCACCACCCAGCGAAGCCTCCACAAGCGCGACGGCGCGGCTGGCGCAACCTCTCCCGCAGCTTGAATCGCAGCAATGGGCGGCTCAGGCATCTGAAAACGTTCGGGTTCCCGGAACAGCGGTACGTAGGACCCGGTGGGAAGCTCAAGAAGCAGCTCGCCGCGGTGGGCTGGGTCGTAATAGTACTGTGTGAGCCGTTTGCGGACCTCCCCGGCGGTGATGCGGACCACAGGGTCTGAATTCGCATCGTAAGTGGGGGACCGGCCGAAGACTTCAACCCCAATGCTGCGTTCCTTGAGCTCCGCTGCATTACCGAGCAGGGTCTGCTCCACGGCATATGCCAGCAGCGCCGGGTAGCGCTTGCTGTTGGCAAACAGGGGATGAGCCAGTAGCCTTTCCAACTGCTCGCGGACGCGAGGCGTTTCGATCACTGGTTTGGCATCTGCCAAATCAATAGCAGATTTCTGCCCTATGGGCATTTCGGTCTCCTTGCGGCAAGTGAGTCAAGTGTCTTGCAGATCGCAGTGAACAGCATTTTCGGCCCAACACGGCTCAAATTGTGGCTTGGCAGATGGCCAAGCCGATGAGATCACGTTGGCGTTTCATTACATCAAGCAATTCAGTCTGGTTTTCAATCGTACCCCGTATAATACGTGGGGTGTGGGGAGTTGTCTAGATTGGATTAAATTGCGGTTTTGAAACGGCTTAGGTGACTTAATGGTGACAATAGTACCCGATGGAACCTTTCTAGGTGACGGGGGCAAACCTATAGTTCTAATCGGTCCAGAAGATGAGCTGAAGCGGTGGTGTGCGGGCCGGGTTTCCCGTTCTTTACATCCCTGTTAAAGGCGCATTTTCTTGTGATTGCGGCTCCTCGCCCCTCCGTTTGCCAGACCTGGATGAATCCAGGCAGGACTTACAGAGGGGCGCTTTTTTTGCCCCAAAATGTCCCTCGAACCCCTTAACTGGTGATATGGGATTCGGTATTTCGCGGGCCTCATCCTGCCAGGAAGCGGACCAGACTACTCCAGAAACCTGGCCCGGCAATCCAGAAATGAAGCCAGGAAAACGTCTAGGTGAGAGCCCGGTCGAGGTGGACATAGCCGCCGTCAACGATCAGGTGCTGGCCGGTGGTGTGTCCGGACTGGGTGGGCGACAGGAGAAAGACCGTGGCAGCGGCGATTTCCGACGACAGGGT
>JANXQR010000104.1 GCA_025353435.1 Acidobacteriota bacterium
CAGACGGAATTTGCCGATGCGTTTCGCCTCGATTGTGAAATGTGCTGCGCCCACGTCTCCGCTCTTCACGTCTACCGTCTGATCACCCGCGTCTTCGAGAGCAAACCAATCTTCCGTCTCCAGCTTCACGGTCACATCTCCGCGCTTTGCGGAGTAGTTGTATATCGCGACCGGAATCGTCACTCGGTCGCCTTGGGTCAGCGTGACAGGCAGGTCCAGGTCCACGAAGAAATCCTGGAACACCTTCAGGTCTGCCGTACCCGTTCCGAGCGCTCCCGCCTGAGTCGAAGCAAACATGGCCATCCGCCAAGTTGTAATCGAATCGGCCATCGGAATTTCCACACTCGCTCTCCCCTCGCCATCGGTCAGGATCTCAGGATTGATGTAAAGTGCCTCCGGGAAATAGCTGCGGACATGGCTGGGTTGGACGCTTTTGCCGTCGGCGGCTTCGCTCTTCATTTTCAGTTCTTGTCCGGCCCGTGGCATCGCCGCAGGAGCCATCGCCGCGAAATTGCGGCCTCTTACCTCCATCGAATCGGTCTGCAACAGCATCGCCTCGGCTTGCACCGTTACCGTCTCCGTTTCCGACCCCACGGTCAGGTTCACGTGCAGCACAGCGCGGTCCCGCGCGTCGATCGAAATCGACCGCTCACTGGTTTCGAATCCGTGTGCAGTTACGCGCACTGCGTATCGTCCCGGCCGCAGAGCGGCAAATGCGAACCAACCTGTTGCGTTGGTCATAGCCCTGCGCACGCCTTGATCCGCTCCGCTCACGATCCGGATCTGCGCGCCAGCCACCACCGCGCCAGTTGCATCGGTCACTGTGCCCGCGATTTCCGCCAAACCGTCGTCCGGTCCGCGCAAATGTTCCACCGCTACATCGATTCCACCGCCGACGTGTCCCGGAACCTCCCATGCCGGCTCCTCCGCCGCCTCGATGGTCTCACTCCGCAGTCGCAGCCAAATCATCAGATCGTCGCCGGTGTTGAACTTCCCATCCGGCCCGGCGCTTCGAACCACAAACGACCTGCGACTCCCATTCACCCAACCACGGGTCTCTACGTGCAGCTCAGCCCCCCAGGCATCGTGCGGTGCTCGTCCGTCATCGTCCCTCAACGCCTTGAATGCCGCCGGCACATCGCCTTCCCGGCGCACGCCCGTCATCTTTGCAGCCAGGGCCTGCACATACTCGATGAGAGCCCGTTGATATCGCGCCATGTAAGCGCCTCGCCCGGCGTCTGACAGTGCGTGTCCGGCTTCGGTCTCCAGCGTGTGCGGCAAAGCCGTTTCGGCAGCAGCAAACAGCACCCGCGCTGCGCGGTCATGCTGGTCGGCCGATTCTCCTTGCCCCGGAACAACAATCTCAGCCTGGGTCAGCGAGTGAATCTCGTAGCGCGGCTTCAACAATTCCTGTTCGAGATAGAAAAAAACTTTCGCAAATCCCGGCTGCTTCTCGGCGAGCGCAAATACGGCCTGATCCACCACTTCCACTCCCAGCGCCGCGCTCACGCCTTCGCCCTTTGCGTTGGTCACGCGGAAATGCACTCTCGCCTCGCTACCCGGCAGGTAGCTCGCCGCATCCGCGGTCGCCTCCACGCGCAGTTCATCCGCCGGCTGCACGAACACTAGCCGCTGGTCTACTGTCTCCTGTCCGTTTCTCCCTATCGCGTACGCGTGCACCATCAGCGTGCCGGTCATCTCGGGTGTCACGTCGACGTTCAGCTCTACCCGGCCGTTGTCGAGTTCGGCATCGCGTGTCATAATCGTTTGCCCATCGCGCACCAGGTCAACGTACACCGCTCCCCGCCGCCGCGTGGACAGGACCGTGATCGCCATCCGGTCTCCAGGTTTGTACACGGCGTGCGAAGTCCGCGCCAGCAGCTGGTCATCGCCCGCTCGCGACTCCAGCTCTACGGTCTCGGTGGCGTGGTTTCCCTTGCGATCATTCGCCTCGATGCGCAGTGAAGAGTTCACATCCCCTTCAATTCGCACCACCGCAATCCCCGCCTCATCCGTGGCGGCATTTTGCGAGGAAGCCTCGCCATTGATCCGCTGCAGAGCATCGCCGATGTGCACGGTGAGATCTGCTTTGGCCGGTGTTCCATCCGGATACGCCACCAGGACGTACACGTCGTTCTCCATGCCACGCACCAGGGCGCCGCCCTCCGGCACCGCGGTGATCAACAAAGGCTGCCGGCATACAGTGATCGGCTCACCACGTGTCTCCGCGTGTTCAGTTGCATCCTTGACCGTCGCTTCCACCACGACCGGCGCGGCTCCGCGGTGCTTTCCGCTCCCGGCAAAGAAATTCGGCAGCTTCAAATCAAAGGGGTATTCGCCTTTCTCATCGGTTTTTCCTTCCACCGTGGCCGCTTCAAAAAGCTCGACATCCATGGCCGAAGTCTTCAACGTCACCTTGGCGTTCGCCACCGGTTTTCCGAAGAAGTATGCCGCTTTCACCGTCCCCGTCACGTGATCGCCCGGCCGGAAATAGCGCTTCGCCGAGCCGTCTTTCGCGGTGAATGCCAGGGCAACGCGAAACTTTGGCAGTACATAGCGCGCGACGTTCACCGCCAGTTCCCCCGCGTTGCTGTCCGCATCGCCCAGCTTCCCTGTCACGTGATACGCGCCGAGATTCACCTCGTCGGCAAGCGCAAACTCCGCTGACGCAATGCCGAATTTGTCCGTCTCCGTTATTTTGCGAAACACCTTGTTTCCGCGTGGATCCTCCACTTCAAAGGTCAGCTTCCGTCCCGCCGCTGCTCGGTGATCTCCCCCGTCCATCGCCAGCGCCCGGAGGTGCATCGTCTGCGCCGGCTGGTAGATCGGCTTCTCGGACGTAAGCAGAACGCTAACCCGGTCCGCGAGTTGCACTGTCTCCGTGGTTGCCACTTCTCCCAAAGGCGTCTTCGCCGTAAAACGCACCGGGAAACTCCCTGTTATTCCGGCAGGGAACCGAAACTCCGCTTGGGCGGATCCGCTGCGGTCCAGACGGCCCTCAAACAGAAGCCGCTCAGAGTGTTCCCCATTCAATAGCTCGATCTTCACGGTCCCGTCGCTCACGGCTTCCGGCGTAGCGTCCCTGGCGCTGCTGGCGACAATCACCCGCATTGCCGCCTTAGCTCCTGAGGTGTACGACCGCTGTCCCAGGATGCGCATCACCGGCCTGCGCAGGATCTCGGCAACAGGTCGAATTTCCTCGACCGCAGGTTTGGTCTCGTCCGCATAGCGAAGCGTGAAACTCACCCGTTCCCAGACCATTTCATCGAGCGACACCTTCTCAATCAGCGCGATCTCCGCATTCCACAACGCTGAACCGCGCATCACGCGCTCCCGTAGCACTGCCTTGCCCAGTACGCGATCCTCCGGGTTTAGCACCTCCACGACCAGCTCGACATCTCCACTGCGCGGAGCCTCGAAGGGCACTGTGAGCGCCAGCGCATCGTGCGCATACACGGCCGACATCGTCCTGGCTTCCGCTTTGGCCGCAAACAACGCCACCAGCAATATCATTCCGCTCAAAATCGAAATTTTGCGGTGCATCGTGCTTCCCCCTTGTGGCGACCGTCGGCCGACAGGGC
>JANXQR010000130.1 GCA_025353435.1 Acidobacteriota bacterium
CGCTGGCTCGCTCATTCGGCGCTACGCACACTATCGATGCGACCCAAGGCGATCCAGTGAACGAGATCAAGGCTTTGACTGGTGGCCTTGGCGTTGACTAGGATGCGCTTGTTCTTCTTGTAGTCGGCGGTGAGGTTGCCGACGAAGAGCTGGAAGGCTTCGCTGCGGCGCTGGTTGAGGATCTGGTCGCGGGTCTGGTCGAAGGCTTTCTTGATGTCGTCCGCGGTGGGCTGCTGCTTGACGAGGAGCTTGGCGACGACGCCGGTGCGGCCGGTGGAGATGGGACCGCTGATGTCGCCGACATTGAGTTGAAACAGCTGCGGAGCGACGGTCTGCACCTGGCCGATATCGGGAACCTGCGCGGTCGCACCAACGGTGTCGCTGGTTTTGACGGTGGCGCCCACTTCCTTGGCGGCCTTGTTGAGGTCGTTAGAGGCCTTGGCTTTGTCGGCGAGCTCCTTGGTCTTCTGAGTGAGCAGAACCGGGAGCTGCTCGGTGCGGTAGTCCTCGAGCACGTGGGTCTTCCAATCAGCGAACGCAGGGGCGTGGGCCTTTTCGATGGCTGCAACCTGGAAGATGGCGTAGCCTTCGCCGGTGGGCGCGAATTGCGGTGCGTCGCCGAGCTTGGACTGGAATGCCTTCGAGATGAGCTGCGAGCCATCAGGCAGAGTGGCGATGGTGCCATTGGCCGGAACCGATGGCGTGGTCGCGACGTCAAGGTGGTGGGCAGCGGCGGTGGCCTGGAGGCCGGACTTGCCGGCCTGCTCGACTAGCTGGCGGGCGAAGTTTTCTTCCGATTGAGAAACGACCTGGCGGCTGAGCGTTGCCTTGATGCTGTCTGCCACTTCGCCGATGGATTGGGCGTGAGCGGTCTGGCGTTCTTCGACCTGAACGACATGGAAGCCGAACTGCGATTTCACGATTTTGATTTCGCCGGGATTCTGCGAGAAGATGGCCGCGTCGAATTCAGGCACCATGCGGCCGCGCTGGGTAAAGCCGAGCTCGCCACCGGTGTCTTTGCTGCCGGGATCGTCAGAATACTTCTTGGCCAGGTCGGCCCAGTTGCCGCCGGACTGAAGCTGCTTGGCGACGTCGTCGGCCGTAGCTTTGGCTTTGGCGGTGGACTCCGTGTTGGCGTCAGGGCTCAGCTTGATGAGGATGTGGCGGGAGCGCGACTGCTCGGGCACCTGGTACTCGGATTGATGCTGGTTGTAGTAGGACTGAATATCCTGCTGCGAGGGCTGCGGGATGCCGCCGGGAAGCTGCGCTGGCGTGAAGGCGAAGTAGGTGATGGAGCGCTGTTCAGGCACGGCGGAGGCGTAGCGATTCGCGTTCTTCGAGAAGAAGGCCTGCAGGTCGGCATCAGACGGATTGATGGTCTTGCGGACGTCGTCCGATGAGAGAACCGCGTAGTCGAACTTGATTTTGATGTTGTCTTTGAGGAAGGTGTCGCGGACTTCCTGGTCGCTGACATTGATGCCGGCGGTTTCAAGATCCTGAAGGCGGTGGAAGGTGACCTGACGCTTGATCTGCGCTTCGAACTCGGGAACCGTGGTGTTGAGGCGAGTGGCGACGAGATTGGCGTATGCGGCGTCACCGATGAACTTGCCGTTGGGGAAGATGACTTCAGCGTTGGGAGGCGTGCGAAGAATCTTGATCACGTCAGCGTCGGTGGCAGAGATGCCGAGGCGATCGGCTTCAACGAGGAGGATCTGCTCCTGGATAAGCCGCTGGCCGACCTGCTGGGTGAAGAAGTTCACGATCATGGGATTGTCAGCGTACTGGGGGCCGCGCTGTGCAATTTCCGTGCGGACTTCGTTGCTGACACGCTGCATGGTGACGGTTTCGCCGGAGTGCAGGAACTTGCTGTACCAGTGGGGATAGATTTCAGCGTATGTGTCGGCCGAGGCTGCGCTGGAGTTGGTGAGTCCGGGAATGAGGTAGACCACCATGGAAACGGACGCGGCGGCGATGATGACGACGAACAGTGCCTTGGTGAGGCGGTTGTCTCTCTGCAGAAAACGAATCATGTACGGGCATCTACTCTCTACGCGCGGGGTAACGCAGCCGGCCAGCGCGGGGCTGGATGGGACGTGCAAATCTCGCTCGACGCGGTTGCCTCCATTATAAGGCAGGGCGAAGTGGGATTGTGAGTGGGGGAAGTACGACTTAGGGGCTAGGGGGAAGGCAGGGACTGAGGGACTGAGGGACTAAGGGACTGAGGGACTAAGGGACTGAGGGACTGAGGGACTGAGGGACTAAGGGACTGAGGGACTGAGGGACTGAGGGACTGAGGGAGTAAAACGCGGCGGGCGTCCCGGAGGAGTGGAGGACGCCCGCTTTGTTGAGGGCTCGTAGTGATGGCTGAGCCCCGAGCATTGTTTAGTGTTGCGTGGCCCGAAGCTTTGGGCCGTGCTTTATCGCCAGTAGTAGTAGCCGCCGCCAGCCATGTAGTAGGGGCGATAGTAGACGGGCGGGTAGCCGTAGGGCGCGGGGTATGCGTAATAGCCGGGGCTGCGGCGGTAGAGAGTAGGTCCGCCGGGGTAAAGGCCCTGAGCGAGACGCATGGCTTCTTCGCGGCTGACGGGGTCGACAGTGAGCGGCGAGTTCAAGTGGAAGGTGACGAGCGCTTCGGCGGGAATCCAGG
>JANXQR010000173.1 GCA_025353435.1 Acidobacteriota bacterium
CAGCAGCGAGAGACAAACTTCTGCGCGATTATCAGAGCAACGCGAAGACTCGCGGCCACCTCTGGTCATTATTTCCAGACGAATTCTTCAGTTTGACCCTTGGAAATTGCCATTACTGCGGTGCACCTCCGGGATATACAAAGGTGGTTCAACCTCGCAAGAGCGGAATACTTATCGGAGCGCAGTACACGTATAACGGTATCGATCGAGTGGATAGCTCTTTAGGGTACCAGCTGAGTAACTGCGTCTCCTGCTACGGTATCTGTAATCTGGCCAAAAGCGACACGCCCTACAACGAGTTCATTGCCTGGATTAATCGTGTCAGACTTCACCAGTCGCAGACGTAGGTCCGTGGCTCTGATCCCCGTGACCTTTCCAGACCACGATGAGGGTGCCCCCGGTCCCTCGCGTTTGGGGACCGGGGAGACAAGCCCTCAGAAGCTTTAGCCTTCCACAGTCATCTTCAACTGCCCGCACGCCGCGAAGATATCCCGCCCGCGCGGGCGCCGCAGATAAACCGGAACACCCTCTCCCGCCAGCGATCGCCGAAATCCATCAACCGCGCTCGCCTCAGGCAAAGCGTAAGGAATACCCGGCCCCGGATTCCACGCAATCAGATTCACCTTCACGGGCAATCCCGAGCGCCGCACCAGCCGCGCAACTTCCCGCGCGTGCTCCGGCTTGTCAGTGACTCCCGCCAGCAGCACATATTCAAACGTGATCCGCTCGCGTGGCCGCAGCTTCACCGTCCGCACCGCAGCGACAACTGCCTCAATCGACCATTTGCGATTGATGGGCATGATCTCGCTGCGCACCGTGTCATTGGGCGCGTTGAGGCTGATTGCGAGTTTAGGCCGGACCTCCGCTGGTTCCGCAGCAAAGCGCAGAATGCCCGGAACGATGCCTGAAGTCGACACCGTCATTCGCTGCGGGCTGAGTCCCACCTCTTCGACCAGCAAGCGCACCGCAGCCATGAAGTTGTCGTAGTTCAGGAACGGCTCACCCATCCCCATGAAAACCAGGTTCACCCGGTCGCGGCCGATCTCGACTTTCTGGCGGTCAAGCACCGCAACCACCTGCCCGGCAATTTCTCCCGCAGACAGGTTGCGCTGCAGACCAAGCTTCGCCGTCAGGCAGAATTGGCAGTTGACCGCACATCCAACCTGGCTGGAGACGCAGATGGTAGCGCGGGACCGTCGTTTTCCGGCTTCGCTGATTTCGGATTCGGCAGCATTTTCGTACCCTGATCCGTCGCCGGATTCGCCATCATCGCCCTCCGGCATCCAGACGGTTTCGACGGTGTCTGGGCTGACCCCCGCGTCCACGCCGCGTCCCGCGACCAGGTATCTCTCCGTCCCGTCGACCGACTGAAACACCTGCGCAATCCGCGGTCGTCCCACTTCCCAGCCGCGGGCAATCAGCCTCTCCCGCAATTCCTTCGAGAACGTGGAAATCTCCACAACTGACTGATTCCGTTGGCGATAGAGCGCATGGGCAAGCTGCTGACCGCGCCACGCCGGCTCCCCTGCCTCCACAAGCCGTGCAGCGAGTTCCGGGCGGCTCAGCCCGAACAGGGGCTGCGCAGACGGCAAATCGGTTATCCTGACAGGGACGAGTTGGGTGAACTTCGAGGCCACGCTTGGCTCAGAATAGAGCATTTGCAACCCCCATGCGGCCTGCTCAGGCACTTTGATCGTCTAAGCCAACAGGCCGCACTTGGCGTATCTCCAACAGACTTCCCCAAGCCACCGGGCCAACTACAGCATTCAAATCAGGTGAAAATGTCTATTGAACGCAACCTTCGCCGCACGGTATTGCCGAATGGGCTGATCGTGCTCACTGAGCGCATGGATCATATGCGCTCGGTAGCCATGGGCGTCTGGATTCGATCAGGCTCGCGTGGCGAGGCCATGGAAACCAACGGAATCTCGCACTTTGTCGAGCACATGGTCTTCAAAGGCACGCGTAATCGCACCGCCCAGCTTATCGCCCGGGAGATGGACTCCATCGGCGGCAATCTCGACGCCTTTACCGGCAAGGAAACCATCTGCTTCAACGTAAAATCTCTCGCCGACCACGTGCCGATCGCTCTCGACGTGCTGGCCGACCTGGTTCTGAATCCCATCTTTGCTTCCACCGACATTGAGCGCGAGCGCGGGGTCATCCTCGAAGAAATCAAGATCGACGAGGACAATCCCGACGTTCTTGTCCACGAGCTGTTCACGCAGAATTTCTGGAAAGATCACCCGCTCGGAAAACCCATCCTGGGGACGACCGCTACGGTTGCCCGGCTCGACCAGCCCACGCTGCTCGACTACCACTCAGGCCGGTTCCACTCCGGAAACATGGTATTTTCAGCAGCCGGAAACCTCGAACACGACCAGTTCGTGGAAACAGTTGCCGCCAAGTTTGAGCCATTGCGTGGCGGCGAGGCTCTAACCGAGTTGCCGGCGCCGCTTTCAGGCGCACGGATTCTGCTCAAAAACAAGAAGTCGCTTGAACAGGTGCAAATCTGTCTCGGCGTTCCAGCACCGCCCATTACTGATGAAAATCGCTACGCCACGCTGATCCTCAACACGGTCCTGGGCGGCGGCATGAGCTCGCGGCTGTTCCAGACCATTCGCGAAGAGCGGGGCATGGCCTACTCGGTCTTCTCCGACCTGAGCCCCTATCGCGACACCGGCACGCTCTGCGTCTACGCCGGCACCTCAGCGGGCAAGGCTCTGGAGTGCATTGACCTCATCATGACGGAGTTCCGCAAGCTGAAGGAAGAACTGCTTCCAGCCGAGGAGCTTACCCGCGCTAAAGACCAGCTCAAGGGCAACATCCTCATGGGGCTCGAAAGCTCAAACTCGCGCATGGCCAACCTGGCCCGGCAGGAGATTTACTTCGGTCAATTCTTCACGTCCGACGAAATCATCGCCCGCATCGAAGGAGTCAACGCCGAAGAGGTACAAGCCATGGCGCAGCGGCTGTTCGATCCAGAACGCATTGCCGTCACGCTGCTTGGGCGCCTGGATGGCATCAAGCTGACCCGCAAACAACTCGTTTGCTGAAGGCATCTTTCAGCATCTATACGAAGGGCGTGCCATCGGCGCGCCCTTCGCGTTTTCCAGTCCCTCAGTCCCTAAGTCCCTTGTCCCTGCTACTAGACTTTCGCTTCGAGCCCGCTGATCACGTCAAAGAATCGCTGATCGAGGCGGCGGTTGGTGGCGATCGCTTCCTTGATGGTGATATCGGTAATCTCGATGCCCTTCAGGACCGCGATCCGGCCCCACTTTTTCTCATGCACCATGTCGATGGCATGGAGACCGTAACGCTGGCCGAGCACGCGATCGTAGGCCGTGGGTACGCCGCCGCGCTGGGTGTGTCCCAGGTTCACGCTGCGGGTTTCAAAGCCAGTCTTCTTCTCAATCAAATCCGCCAGCGCTTCACCAATGCCGGAGAGCCGCGCATGGCCGAATGAATCCACTTCCTTGGAGCCGATGACCTGCCCAACTTCAGGAAGATGGCAGCCTTCCGCAACAACAACTACGCCATAGTGCTTGCCGTGATCGTAGTTGTACTTGAGCAGCGCGCAGGTGTGGTCAATGTCGATTTCTTTTTCAGGAACGAGAACGACGTGCGCGCCACCAGCCACGCCGGAAGCATAAGCAATCCAGCCTGCATCGCGGCCCATCACTTCAACTACGATGACGCGATTGTGCGAGTCGGCGGTAGTGTGGATGCGGTCGATGGCTTCGGTGGCAATCATTACGGCGGTGTCGTAGCCGAAGGTGGCGTCGGTGCCGTTGATGTCGTTGTCGATGGTCTTGGGCACGCCGATGGCGTTAATGCCGTTTTCGCTGAGGAAGAGGGTGACGGACTGCGTGTCGTCGCCACCCAGGGCGATGAGCGCGTCAATCTTGTTGGCCTTGAGGACTTCCTGCACCTTGTCGATGCCGCCGGGGATCTTCTTCACGTTGGTGCGCGAGGAGTGAAGGATGGTGCCGCCCCTGAGCTGAATGCCGTCGGTGTTTTCGAGCGTGAGCGGGATGAAGTTGTTGTCGAGCACGCCTTTCCAGCCATTCAAAAATCCGATGAATTCGTCGCCGTAGTGGTTGATTCCCTTCTTCACCGCCGCGTAGATCACCGCATTCAATCCGGGGCAGTCGCCTCCGCCGGTCAACAGAGCAATTCTCATCTAACTTCTCCTCGTAATTTGTCTCGCGTCCGGTTGGGACTGCGACGGGATTTCTCCCCGAATTGGGCGCCTATTCTCCGTGCCGAGAGGCCGGTTTCGACGCCTTAGCCAGTGTACTCTGCGGTCGTCAAGCGGAATCGTGATGGCGGGCACGGTGTCCGATTGGCTTTTTTTGCTGCGGAAGTGTTGCAAAAAGCACTTTCGCATGCAAATTAAAAACGGACATGTGCTTTGTATTGATGCGCTTACACACCGTTTTGGGGGGATTTTTCGCTCACCGTGATTTAGATCACAATGAACTGTGGATAGTGAGTGGTGAACTGAGAAAAGCTGTGAAGAAGTGAATGAGTGAAGAGGTAAACAAGACCAAGGAAAGACGGAATAGAAAGGCCCTGCCAGCTCGAATTTTTGCGGTGCTTCCATATTCTGCTCCTGATCTGCCGGTGAAATGGAAAAAGCCCGCTGGTTAGCGGGCTTTTTTCTATCTATTTCAAGTATGACAGGTTCCGAGAATTAATAATGGATTTTCAAATATATTTGTTTTGTTTGTTTTGTGCGGGTTGCAACGATTTCCACAGGGTCGGCACTTGACAAGTTTTTGAGCGGGGTTGAATCAGGTGGCGTCCCCTGCGCGTAGGCGATTACCGGCTCCGCTTCAACGACCTCGGCGACATCCTGTACGCGACCGCCGTCAAGCATTGTCGCGAACCCTACCGTTGAAGCTTGCAGTCACTCAGTTCGCGAGTCCGAAGTTTCGTTCGAACAGTTCCCGCGAAAGCCGCTCGCCATCCTCGCTAAGCACGACCGACTTCGCCTTGCTCTTGGGATCGGAGATGTATCCCTTGGCGTGCAACCGCTCCATGGCGTCCCCGTCATGCCCTTTCCAGGCGCGGCCATCACCGGTATTCGTCAACCACAGTAGCGCAAGAATCATCTCGTCCACTTTGTCTTTGTCGTATTCCATAAGAATTCTCCAGCACGATGCTATACCGACTACATCAGGAGACATAAAGTGGGGTCTCCCGCGATTCAAGATGAAACCGCGAAAGCATGGGGCACGCGCTCCGCGCGTTCGACTGGTGAGTCGGAAGGTTCCACTTTGCTCCGCCAGTTTCTCAGCGTGAAGAGGCTGACACATGAGCGGTCGTCAACATCTGAAACATTCGACGCAATCTTAAAGAAATCATGCCCCCTTGTGCTCTGAGCCCTTCGGAGTTTGCATGGCGCCGAGTATTGGAGGTAACTAACAATCGCACTAAGGCTCTCGCGGAAACTGTCCGTTCGTGACCTTTATGTCAAGCGCGCATCCGCCCTACAATCGGGTCAACAAAATCAAGGGGTATCTCCATTCACAGTCGAATCGGGAGGAGAGGGTGGGCAAGCGGGGCAGTCGTGATAGTGCCTACTTCCATCCCGTTTCAGGATGCAGAACTACTGACGCGGTGGCGGCGTGCATTCGAAAGTTCAAAGAAGAGTCAACCGGTGTTTATCAGGCGTATCGACAAGAGAAAGCGCACAATGATTAATAAATGTGAACATTGTTTTGGGTGTAAAAAAGGTTGCAACTTATCGTTTACAGAGAAGTATCCGAAGATGACCATCGGAGCGATTTGTGCTTTACTCACCGCGGCCAGTATCGGAATTAGCTTGGCTTGGGCGGGAGTTTAGAGTGGTGGTTTGAGAATTTCAACTTATGACCCCCAAGCTGGGTGAACGCTGAATCACCAGTCACAAAATGTTTCTGCCCTAACCGTGACCACCCGATTGCGTTCCTTCAGCGTTGATCTCGTATTCCGTCTGCACCAAGCCGCCTTGGTAGGATCGCGTGGTGATGTGGCGAAGACTGATGTCGTGCGGTAACGCGCCAAACAAGGGGACTCCAGTTCCAATCAAGATTGGCACGCGGGTGATGATCAGACGGTCGATGAGTCCGGCTGCGAGGAAACTCTGGATGGTGATGCCGCCATCGATGTAGGCGTGCTGGAATCCGCGGGCGTCGAGGCGCGAAACTATTTCAGCCGGCTCGCCTGCCATCTGCTCGACTACGCCGTCCTGGATTGACGAGAACTGGATCGACGAGAAATCGAGCAGTTGGCTGCTGAGCACGACTACGGGCTTGGTGCCGTAAGGCCAGGTGCCGAACCCGAGGACTACTTCGAAGGTTTTGCGGCCGATCACAATGACATCGGTGCTCGAGAAGAACTCGTCGAAGCCGTGCGGTTCCTGGCCACCGGCATCAAGGAAGTCGAGCGCGCCGTTGGGGCGGGCTAGAAAGCCATCGACACTCACGCCGCAGAAGACTGACAGCTTCATGACACGCCTCCTGATGTGAAATCAAAACCTGAGGTGATTTGGGCAATTCCCGCGCCACCCGTTTCTGCGCTTGGTTGAGGGTGGACCACCCGCCCATTGAATACTTAAACTCTGAATCTGTCAGCAGTGACAAGTGAGTCTTACCTCCCCGGTCCCCAAAAGCGAGGGACCGGGGGCACCATCATCGTGGTCGGGTCACCGGGACCAGGGCCACCCGCCACCCAAGATCGTGATTTGGAAGCGTCAAAAAAACTCGCGATGTGGGCGTTCGTGGTTTCCCACCCTAGCGACAAAAACAAAGGCGTCGCGAGGGTGGGGCACCCATATCTGTGGTTGGTTAAGGGCGGACTGCCCGCCCGACTAAATGTCTTCGAGGACTTGAAGTGTTCCATACACGTCAAGCCATCGGCCATTGTCTTCCGTAACGATCGCCCGTACCGCCTTTTCCACGCACTCTCGATTCAGCAGGCGAACAAACAGGGGCGGAGTTCCGAAGAAATAATCAACTCCTTCGTTGTCCATTACCCAGACGATGTTGTTTGGAGTAGCAACAAGAAAGCTGTAGACCCTTCCGTCGTCGAGATAAACGTGGACGTCGACGTTATCATTCTCCGGGTTAATCTGATCCAACGTGCTTGGGAACTTGATCTCCATTACAGGCGGCCCTACGGCAGTTCTCTCACCCAGATGTTGCGGAAGCTGATGGGGTCGCTCTTGTCGCCGTGGGCTTGGAGCTTGATGGGCGCGGCGTCGTACTTTTTGTAGAACGGCTTGCCAATGTAAAGGGTCTGGCCCTTGAGCTCGAAGTGATTGTCGACGAGGACGCCATTCAAGAAAACGGTTGCGTAGGCGGGCGTCTTCACGGTGCCATCGTCATTGAATGTGGGCGCGGTCCAGGCAACGTCGTAGGCGTTCCACTCGCCGGGCTTGCGGCAGGCGTTGGCCAGCGGAATGCTCTGCTTGTAAATGCTGCCGACCATGCCGTTGACGTAGGTGTCGTTCTGGTAGTTGTCGAGGACCTGCAGCTCGTAGCCGTCATCCCCTGGACCTGTTGAGGCGAGAAAGACGCCGCTGTTGCCGCGCGCCTGGCCTGTGCCGGTGATGGTTTCGGGCGTTCTCCACTCCAAGTGGAACTGGTAATTCTTGAAAGAACGCTTGGTCTCGATATTACCGCCGGCCTTCTTGACAGTGGCAACGCCGTCGTGGACGTCCCACGCCGCGGGGGATTTGTCTTTGACGCTGACCCATTCGTCGAGGTTCTTGCCGTCGAAGAGAATGATGGCGTCAGACGGTGGCGCGCCGAGGGTAGCTCCGGGGGCGACGACCGGGGGGACGGGCTTCCAGATTTCTGTTTCTTCGGGCTTTGGTTTTGGCTGGGTTGGATCGGCGGCGGGCTGTTGGGCTTGGGCGGCGATTCCCGCAGACAGAAATATCGCGAGGGCAGAGAGCATTGAATAGTGTGCGGATTTCATCATCGGGAGTTTACACCCGAAGGGCCAGGTGTCTGCGAGCTGATATTGCATGCCAGATGAGGGGAGGTGGGGCGTGGCAGTAGAGGTATCCTATGCCTCCAAACTCGGGAGACTCGAGGCATCCAAGATTGTGCGTGAGGAGTTGGGCGCAAAAACCTCCCGATGTGGGCGTTCGCAGTTTCCCACCCTAGCGACAAGGACAAAGGCGTCGTGCCCAGAGGGCGCCCAGGTGGGGCACCCAGGATTGTGCGTTGGAAGCGGGTCCTCTCCCGGCTGCGCCGTTTATCGTGGTGCGGGTTCGGGTGAATCGGCGAGCGCGTACGACAGGACCGTCATGATTGCGGCGTTTTCGTTGAGGTGTTTCGGGACAACCTTGTCAAAGGTGTCGGCGGCGGTGTGGTGGTAGTTGAAGTAGTAGCGGCTGTCCTGGATGGGAGCGAAGCTGGGCACCCCTTGCTCTGTGAGGCCGTTAATGTCTTCGCCGGTTTGAGGGGAACTTTCGACCCTGGGAGCGCCGATTGCACCGAGAACCTGCGCCACTGGGCCAAGCCACTCCTCGAGCGCGGGCTTTCCTGCACAG
>JANXQR010000187.1 GCA_025353435.1 Acidobacteriota bacterium
GCCGGCCAGCACTTCGAACCTGGGCAGCAGCCGATACCAGGTGGTAATAGATCCCACCGCTAACACCAGAAAGACCGGCACCGCAAGCCACGGATGATCGGCGTATGCACACGCTGCAAAAACTGTTGCGCCAATTCCCAGAACACCGAGTTGCACTGCCAGGCTCAGCAGCGCATTCGCTTGAGAACCCTTCTGCCGTGAGATGCGCCCCATGTTCACGCGATAAGGCATCACGATTGAGAACGCATTGCCCGCGGCCAGGTGCACTGGCAAAGCGAATAGCATCCATGCCGCGGCAGAAGCCAGCGCGACCGGAGATTGTTCGCCGTAGCGCAAAATGGCAATCACGCACACCAGCAATGCATCTACCGCGAACAACAGCGCGTGGAATAGATTCTTGGCAAGCAGAACGGTGCGGATCGGCGTTGGAGACAGGAACAGGATCTGAATTCCCGCCCCCTCCGTGCCAAGGTTGTTGTAAAACAGTTGCGTGAATCCGACCATGGCGTATGCCAAGCAGATGAGAAGGCCAAACGGGATATGACTGAATGTCGACGCGCCTCTGTTGTGAAAGAGACCCGAGAAAACAAAGACCATGATCACCGGTACAGCAAGACCGAAGAGCAGCGGCAGCGCCCGAAACAGCGTACGGAGATCCTTCTCCATCACCGCGGCAATGGGTCCTGAACCGTCGAGAAGCCAGCGGCCCGTATGCTTCTCCGCCCTTTTTCGTGAGGGCGCGTCCCCAAAATTTTCCCCTCGATACTCTCCGCGCAAACGGAAACCAAGCGCGCCTCCTGCTGCAACGATATAAATTCCGAGGAGCGCAAGACTCTCCGTTGCGTCTGCTGGATCCTCATGAGCGCCGCTCCGAATCCCTCGCGCCGCCAGACCGGGCGGCAGCCAACGCTGCACCTTGTTGGCAATGCGCAAATACTTCATGCTCGCTGCGCGTGTACTGGCGCTTATCGGGCTACCTTTGGGATTGCCGCGAAATGCCGGGTTGAAGAAGTTCAGTGAGATGAGAGCGAGAAAGAAGACAGCACTCACAATCTCCCGAGTCCGTCGCTGCGCGAGCCAACGATCGATCCACGCAAAAATGGCCCGCACCAGATAGATGTTGAACGCCGCAAAGATAGCAAGCGACAGTGCCACCCACCCAATCAGTCCAGGCCGGGCCAACGTGATGCCAATGCCCATCCCCAGGCAGCAAAATCCTCCCATAATCGTCGACACATCGATCAACCCAAAGACAAGATGAAGCAGATAGAAGGGCCCGAATCCCACCGGAAATCGCAAGAGACCGCCGAGATCGAATTGCTGCTGAAACGATGCGAGCGAGACCGGCACAACCTGCCAGAGGAAAAACACCGCCCAGACTACCAGCGGCAAAATCTCCCAATGATCATTCTTGGCGATGGCATATGAGCCCAGAGAAAGTCCAACAGCGAGCCCCAGTCCCATCAGGGAATAGAGAGCCAGGATCGCGACCCGCGCTCCGAGCTCGACTGCACCCTTCGTTGAGCGCAGCCCGTGCCGGAACATACACCACCGCATCGCCGCCAAAGCAGAGTACTGGCTCCGGGCCAGGCTCGAGAAAAGTCCGGCGCGCATCGATTCTGGAGCCTGCGTTTCAGCCATTACAGCCATGAAAGCTCCTGTGCCGGCTCCTGGCCGCTAGCACCCACAATCGACAGGAATATCTCCTCAAGCGTAAGTCGCTGATCCCCCTGCGTACCCGGCAAGCTGCTCGCCACTCCAGCACGCAGTTCCTCAAGCGAACCATTCGCCACCAGCCTTCCCTGGCTGATGATGGCCACGTGACTGCAAAGTCGCTCCACAATTTCGAGCACATGCGTCGTCAGAAAGATCGTCGCCCCGCGCTGAATCATCCCCTGCAGCATGGACTTCAGCATCCCCGCCGCAATCGCGTCCACGCCCTCAAATGGTTCATCGAGAAACAGCACTCGCGGCGCATGAATCACGGCCGCAGCGAGCGCCAGCTTTTTCTGCATCCCGTGAGAGAAATCCGTCACCAGCTTGCGACTCTCGTTGGCAAGCTGCATGAATTCCAACAATTCCTCAGTGCGCCGATTCGCCGTCTCGCGATCCAGTCCATACATCCGCCCCACGAAGCGCAGATACTCCGGCGCCGTCAGCCGACCCAGAAGCGCCATCCCCTCCGGCACCACCCCAATCTGCCGCTTCAACTCAAGCGCACTCGCGCTGAACGGCTGCCCCAGAATCGCAATCGAACCCATACTCGGCTCAAGCAACCCCGTAAGCATCTTGATAGTGGTCGACTTCCCTGCCCCGTTCGGCCCCAGAAATCCGAAGAACTGCCCAGGCGCCACGCTGAAGGAAACATTGTCCACTGCGGTCAGTGCGCCGAAGCGCCGCGTGAGGCCGGTGGTCTGAATTGCCGCGATTTCCATGTGCCGCAAGAATAGCAAGGTTCGAGTCGGACACAAAGCACCCATCCAACCCATGCCCCCGTCTCAACCGCATCTACGCAATCGCCGGATTCCCCGCAACCTCAGGCAGCATCAGCGGATCGTTATCCCGATCCGTCACGTCGACAATCGCCGCCAACCTCGCCGCCAATTCACCGTTCAGCCCACCCTCCGCCGCGCGCCAACTCCAGTTGTCCTGCGGCACCGCAGGCGTATTCATGCGCCCTTCCGAGCCAATCTCAAACAAATCCTGCACCGGCACAACCGCCAATTGCGCCACACTCGATTCCACCGCGCGAATCATCGGCCACACCGGCCTCGCAATCTCACCGCTCTGCGGAACCTGGCCCAGGTACGCCTCCAACGCCAGCTTTTCGACGGCACCCGTATGCTCCCACCAACCCTGCGTCGTGTCGTTATCGTGCGTTCCCGTGTATGCCACCGACCCCGGCGCGTATTGATGCGGCAAATGCATATGCGCACCCTTGTCGCTGAACCCGAACTGCATCACGCGCATCCCCGGAAATCCAAGATGGAGCCGCAGCAAATCCACTTCCTTCGTAATCAATCCCAGATCCTCTGCAACCAGCGGCAGCGGCCCCAACGCCTTCTCCAGCGCTCCAAACAAGTCCAGCCCCGGCGCCGCAATCCACTCTCCTTTGATCGCCGTCTCCTCCTCCGCAGGAATCGCCCAGTACGCCTGAAAACCCCTGAAATGATCCAGCCGAATAATGTCGTACACCTGCCGCGCCCTGCTGATGCGCTGCACCCACCAGTCAAATCCCGTCTCCGCAAGCACATCCCAGCGATACAGCGGATTCCCCCACCGCTGCCCCGTCGCTGAAAAATAATCCGGCGGCACACCCGCCACGCGAATCGGCGCCAAATCCTCGTCCAGCTCAAAAATCTCCGGGTGCGTCCAAACATCCGACGAGTCCATGTTCACAAAAATCGCAATGTCACCAAGTATGCGAATCTTGTGCAGTGCCGCCGCTGCCCGCACATTGTCCCACTGCAGCGCAAACGCAAACTGCAGCACTTGTTCCCGAGCCAGCGCCCGCGCATTCTCGCGGATAGTTTCAGCCAGAGCCTCCGCCTCGCGCCTGCGCACCGGCTCCGGCCATTGTGTCCACGCGCCAGTTTTGTAAAGCGTACGCAACACCGCGTACTGCGCATAATCATCCAGCCAGTTCGCTTCCTTCTGACAGAATTCCCCAAACTGCTTCCACTGCAAGGCAAGCTTCGCGTCTTGAGAGCCGCGTTCCAAAAAATTCTCCGCTGCCTCATGCAGCAACGGCAGCTTTCGCTCCTGCACATCGTTGAAGTCCACAGGCCCGCTTCGCCCAGCCAGCCCCGCAATCCGCTCGCCCGCAATCCAGCCCCAGTCACTCAAATACTCCAGGCTTATCAAGTAAGGATTGCCCGCAAACGCCGACGACCCCGCATACGGCGAGTTGCCATACCCCGTCGGACACAGCGGCAGCACCTGCCAGATGTGTTGCTTGGCAGCAGCCAGAAATTCGATGAACTCATGCGCGGCTGGCCCCAGATCGCCGATGCCACCGTAAGAAGGCAGAGAGCTGACGTGCAGCAACACGCCTGAAGATCGCTGAAATTCCATGTCAGTATTATCCGATGCGTCCCCACTCGAGGGGGGTGCCCCGTCCTGACTCGTTAGGGCTGGAGACCAGTCACAGTCGCCTCGATCGAAAACATGTAGCGCCGGTCTCTAGACCGGCTGTCGTGCGAGCTTCCAGGGCCGCACCCACCCCACTCCCACCTATCGACACTCGAATTTCAGCGGCTACAATGTTGGAGTTCATCGCAAAGCCTTGGCGGGCACGCGAAATCGCATCAGTGAGGCACCAACCTTGCAAAGACTCATCCGCACCCTTTTGTTCCTATTTGTGGTATCGATATCATCCTCAGCCATTCCCAACCGCGCCAACGCCCAGGCCGCCCTCCCCCACCCCGTCGCCCTCTCTTCCGGCTGGCAACTCCAAGACTCATCCAAAATCACTCAGACCGCCGGCATGGTCGCCACCAACGGCTTCGAATCCAAAGGCTGGTTCACCGCCACCGTCCCCGGCACAGTCCTAACCTCGCTTGTCAACAACGGCATCTATCCCGACCCCGCCTACGGCGAAAACAACCGTCCCGAATCGATCCCTGAAAGCCTCGCCCGCACCTCGTATTGGTATCGAACCGAACTCGCCATCCCCGCCAACTACGCCGGCCACCGCATCTGGATCAACTTCGACGGCATCAACTACTCATCGGAAATCTGGGTCAACGGCAAGCAGGTCGGCACCACGCGCGGCGCATTCATCCGCACCAAATTCGACATCACGGATAGCGTGAAACCCGGACAGAAAACAGCCATCGCCGTGCTTGTCTCGCCGCAGCCGCATCCGGGCATCTCCCACGAGCACATCCTGCGCACCGGCCTCGGCCTGAACGGCGGCGAGACCGCCATCGACGGCCCCACCTTCCTCTCCACCATAGGCTGGGACTGGCTCCCCGCCATCCGCGATCGCGACAGCGGTATCTGGCAAAAGGTCTATCTCTCCGCTACCGGTCCCGTGCTCATCAAAGATCCTCTCGTCACCACCGACCTGCCCCTGCCCAAAACCGACTCCAGCGACATCACCGTCGAAGCCACCGTCGAAAACGTCTCCGATCAACCTCAGCAGGGAATTCTCAAAGGCACCATCGA
>JANXQR010000189.1 GCA_025353435.1 Acidobacteriota bacterium
CGCTGGGTTGCAGGCTGGCGCTGGATGATTTCGGAACCGGCTACTCCAGCCTGCGCCATTTGCATACCCTTCCATTCGACGCATTAAAGGTAGATAGAAGCTTTGTCAGCACCATGATCGAGGAGCGCCACAGCCGCAAAATCGTCGCATCCGTAATCGGGTTAGGTCAAAGCCTTGGGCTCGTGACCGTGGCTGAGGGCGTGGAAACCCGTGCACAGGCAGAGTTACTGCAGTGGATGGGCTGCGATCTCTGCCAGGGATGGCTCTACGGGAAGCCGGTGCCGGCCGAGAATCTGGCTGAATTGATGGCGATTTGCAAATTTCCAATTCCCACTGGATCGAGTCTGAGTGAAGGCCCGGTTAGCCCGGAGGGATCTCCTGTGCACCGGCTCGCGCAATTGCAGGCAATCTACGACGGCGCCCCGGTGGGTCTCTGCTTCCTTGACCGCAAGATGCACTACGTCAGCATCAATCGGAGACTCGCCGAGTTGAATCGCGTCTCGGTCGTCGATCATCTGGGAAGAACTCCGGAAGAAGTCATTCCCCAGATATCCCCGCAGGTGGAAAGCCACATTCGTCGCGCGCTCAAAGGTGAGGCAGTGTATGGAGTGGAGACTGACAAGCCGCCGGCGCTGCCCGGCGGAGAATCGCAGACGCTGCTTGGCTCCTATCAGCCCGTGAGGGACGAGGCCGGTGAAGTGATTGGCGTCTCCGTTGCTGTGATGGATGTAACTGAGCACAAACGCGTCGAGAAAGTTCTGCGCGATGTGGAAGATCATTACCGCAGCCTGGTTACGCTCAGCCCTCAGGTCCAATGGGTGCTGAATCCCACGGGAGAAGTCATCGAGGCCGGCCCGCGCTGGGAGTCGATCACCGGTCAGCCTCTCGAGGAAGCCCTTGGCCACGGATGGCTTCGGGTCCTGCATCCCGATGACGTGCCCCCAACCTTGGCAGCGATCCAGGTATCGTTGGCGACACGTGGGCCAATCGACGTTCGCTACCGAGTCCGCATCGGCCACGGCACCTGGAGATGGATGCGCTCCCCGCCTCTCAGACTCAGGCGAGATCATGGCCGTCTACGGGGTTGTTGAGGAGATCGCGGATCAGGAGAATTCTTCGAGCGCCAACGCTTCGTAGCCGTTGGCTCGCTGACTAAACAAGTCCTTCAAATCACATATTTTGCGATTGTCATTAATTGCATATTCGAAGTGCCCTCGTAAATCTTCCCCACCTTCGCGTCGCGGAAATATTTCTCAGCTGGATAGTCGCGCACAAATCCATTGCCGCCGAACACCTCTACACATTGGCTGGCCACGCGCTCCGCCACTTGCGAAGCAAATAATTTCGTCATCGCCGCCTCGCGCACGTAGGACTGGCCCGCATCCTTCAATCGCGCCGCGTTGTAGACCATCAACTTGGCAGCCTCAATGTCCGTCGCCATCTGCGCCAGCGTAAACTGCACCGCCTGAAACTCCGCAATCGGCTTGCCGAATTGCCTCCGCTCCTTGGCATAGCGCGCCGCGTGCCCCCACGCACCCTCCGCCAGGCCAAGCATCTGCGCGCCAATTCCAATGCGCCCCTCGTTCAGCGTTTCAATGGCAACCTTATATCCCTTGCCCACCTCGCCCAGCACGCACTCTTGCTTCACCTCGCAGTTGTCGAAGATCAGCTCGCATGTACTGCTGGCTCGAATGCCGAGTTTGTCTTCTTTGCGTCCCACGGTAAAACCTGGCGTTCCCTTCTCCACCAAAAATGCCGTGATCCCGCGATATCCCGCGGCCGGATCAATATTCGCAAACACAATGAACAACCCGGCTTCATGCGCGTTGCTGATCCAGAGCTTGCGCCCGTTCAGGCGATAGCCGCCATCCACCGCTTCCGCGCGCGTCTGCAATGCGAAAGCATCGGAGCCCGATCCCGATTCACTCAACGCGTACGCACCCACCGTGTCCGATGCCAACCGCGGCAGCCATGCTTTCATCTGTCCATCCGTAGCCCACCGGCGCAGCGCATTCACCACCAGAGTGTTGTGCACGTCAACAAGAACCGCCACCGCGGGATCAACCATCGAGATCGCTTCAATAGCGAGGACCGCATCAAAAAACGATCCAGCAGCGCCGCCCAATTCCTCGGGAACCTCAATGCCCATCAATCCCAGTTCGAACAGCTTCGGCACCAATTCAGAGGCGAACTTCTGCTCATCGTCCATGGTGCGCACAAGCGGCGCAATGGTCTCTTCCGCGAACTTCCGCACGGTCGAGAAGAAGAGGCTTTCCTCTTCAGACAGTCGCGTGAGAGGGGATGGATAAGAGTGGGTCAAATGAAACGACCTCCGGCTTCGCAGTGTATCAAAGCGTCGCTCCTTCGAGCGCGGAGCCACTTCGCTGGTTTCAGCAAAGAAA
>JANXQR010000205.1 GCA_025353435.1 Acidobacteriota bacterium
TTTCTAGCCTTGCCGTTCGCGACTCAGCCGGGTCCTCTCGGCTGCTCCGACAAGCCTGCAATTTCCGCGATAGCTGCCTCGCTTGATGGCCGTCTTTCGTTGCCGTTTGCGGAGGAAGTACCGCTTGCAAGTCAGATTGGAACACTTGCCGACGCGAGTCGAAAGAAGTGACGAGAGCAATTCCTGGAAATAGTAGTTCTTGTCGTGCGCATTCAGCTCCGGTTCCTGGTTTTCCCAGCGAGGCTGGTTCACACCGATTGCCATCGTACCGTCCCCGTTCAAGAGGAGCCGTGGCTGGTTTCGCAGCCACGAAGCTTGGATCTCATCAAAGATCACCTCCGGAGCTTCGTCTGCGGACACGGTCATGATGGGTGCTTCATCTACCGAAGCGCGAACTCGGCGGTTCGACGGTGTCTCGATCCCGCTGCTGTCGATTCCAATCTGAAAGAAGCCATCCGCGAAAGCGCGCAGCAGGATGGCATCGAAGAAGCGCGCTGGTAAGAACTCAGAGCCACTTCAGCAGAAATGTTAAGAGCTACGCAAAGATTTGTTGCAGTACCACTGCCCTAAAACCCCCTTTTCCTCGAAAATAGGGGTGATGCTAGACCTCTACAGCATGTCGGTGGACCCGAATCTGAGAACTATTCTACGGATCGAGGACGTTTTAGTAACGTTTTCTTCGAGACAGTCCACTAGCACCCCTTACTGATGGCAAGTAGCGCCTGCCCGAAATGGCCTAACAGGTTCCCCGTCGCTTTTAGAAAGGAAACTTTGATGACTGCAGTTCGAAAGAAAGACCACTCCACCCTAAATCACGGTTACAAAAGCGCTGACCGCCTTTGTAATGTCCTTGGCGATCGCGTGGCTGGTCAACCGCGTTTTTGCCGCCGGCACCATCCATGCCATCTTTGGCACGGACCACTTCCCCGCCAGGCTCATCGGCGACAAAGCCTACGACTCGGGCCCGCTCGACCAAGGAAGGCAGAAAGCAAGTTGATCTTCGCACCGCTTTCTGCAAAACAGCAGCACAACCAATCACCGCCGGCTCAGGCCTTCAGACTTCCTTGCTGACCGGCGGCATCGCGCTTGTCCCAGTCCTGGCCGGGAAGAGCGTTTGCAGCAGCTGTGCATATTTCTGTTGTGCCTTCGGATCGCTGGCAAATCGCTTCATTTCAAAAGCAGCCGCCACAAAGATGATTCCAAACAGAAACCCCACGCCCGTTGAAATCAGCACAGTCATGGTCCGTTTCGGGAAGGAGCGCTTGTCCGGAGCGATGGCTGGCACGACAACCTGGATTACCGCGCCTTGCTTGGCCTCATCAAATTTCGCCATCTCATACTGACGGGCCATGATTTCGAAGATGGTCTCGTAGTACTTTACATCGCGCAGTCGGCGTACGTACTCGAGCCCACTCTGTGTGACTCGCCCTCCTGAAACCATCAGACCGTTATCCTGTTTATTGCCCAGGCCTTCCATCTTGGATAACTGTTTGCGCAG
>JANXQR010000216.1 GCA_025353435.1 Acidobacteriota bacterium
CTTACCCGAGTCCCCAAAGGCTAGGGACCGGGGGCACCCTCAGGGGGCTGGAAAGGTCAACGGGACCAGGGCCACCTGCCGAGCCCACTCATCGCAAAAGCGCGATGAATGGGGCACAGCTTCATCCTCTTTGGGTCGGCAACGCAGTTGGGAGACTAATCAGCAAGTTTGCGTCCGCTTGGCGGACATCGCGAATTGGCAAGTTGGCTGGTTACGCATGCCGGCTTTGGCACATGAGGATTCACCTATCGAAGTGACAGGTGTCACGTGATTCATAGCTCAGCGCTTGGTAACCTTCGGACTGATATCTAAGGTAATAAGGCAATACGGTACCCAGCTTCCTCCGCGTTTGGGGCCGAAGGAATCGACGTCATTGCGTTTTTGGGGGTTAGTGGATGTACCTCCAGGCTGAAGAAGATTTATCGGCTTTGATCGAGAGTACAGAGGATCTGCTGGGTTCAGTAGATCTGGAGTACCGCCTTCTCACGTTCAATCAGGCCTTTGCGCGGTACATCGAGCGCCTGTTCGGTGTGTGCCCGGTACTAGGAATGCGGCCCGAGGATATGCTGACGGCGGGGCGAGCGGCGCTGTGGCCCCCGATGTTTCAGCGCGTATTGGCAGAGGGCCCGTACCGGCGCGAATACATCCTTGAGGACGGCAGGACGCTGGAATTGTCCTTCAATCCAATTGTTTCAAACGGCAGAACGACAGGCATCGCGGTTTTTGGGAAGGATATTACCGAATACCGTGCCGCAGAGAAGTCCCATCGCTTCCTCGTCAACCTTGTGGGAAGTTCCGAGGACGCCATTTTTGCTTACGGGTTGGACGGAAGAATCCTGACCTGGAACCGCGGGGCGGAAGCGATCTTCGGGTACACGGGAGAGGAGGCAATCGGCAAGCCGTTTGCGATGCTGGTGCTTCCGGCGGAGCTTGAAGAGGTGGCTGAATTCGCGCGACGAATTATGCAAGGGGAAACGCTGTACGCGCGGGATGGCTTCGGCATTCGCAAGGACGGGCGTCCGCTACGGGTTTCGGTGACGTCGTGGGCATTGAAGAACGCCGAAGGCGCGATGGAAGCAATCTCCGTGATTGCCCGGGACGTGACCAGGCAACTTGAGGCCGAGGAGGCGCAAGCGCTGCTGGTGTCGATTGTGGAATCTTCAAACGAAGGGATCAACGCCCTAAGCCTGGATGGCAGGATTACGAGTTGGAACCCGGGCGCGGAAAGGCTTACCGGTTACACACGCGAGGAAGCCATTGGAAGGCATGTAGGGATGCTTGTGACGCCGGAGGACCGGCGCAATGTTGGCTCGAGACTCGAGGCCATCCCGCGGGGGCACTCGCTGGATGGCATTGAAATTGTGGTGCGGCGGAAGGACGGCAGGGACGTCGACGTATCGCTGTCCAGCGCTCCGATTCGGGACGCGCAGGGCAGGATTACGGGTGCGTCCGCGATTTTGCGCGATATCAGTGCGAGCAAGGAGTTGCATTCAAGAATCCTGATGGCGGAGAAGAAATATCGCGAGATATTCGATGGAGCGCTGGAAGGTTTGTTCCAGGCGTCTTTCGAAAACAAGATACTGATGGCGAATCCGGCGCTTGCGCGAATGCTTGGTTACGACACGGCCGAGGAACTGATCACTTCCTTTTCGAGCATTGAAAACGATGTGTGGGTGGACCGGGGCGAGCATTCGGCGTACCTGGAGCAGCTGAGAGACCTGAAGTCGGTGATGGGGTTCGAGTGCCGGCTGCGGCGCAGGGATGGAACCGTAATCTGGGCATCGGTGAGTAGCCGGACGGTGCCTGGCAGCGACGGGAAGGCGCCGTTTCTCGAGGGTTCAATCCAGGACATTACGGACAGGAAGAGTGCCGAGGCGAGTCTTCGTGAAAGCGAGGCGCGCTATCGGGAGACGTTTGAACAAGCCGCGGTGGGGATCATCCAGGCGTCGTTCGAGGGTGAAGTCCTTTGGGGAAACGCGCGCTTCGCGGAGATCACGGGATACGCGCGCGAGGAACTTCCGGGGCTGTCCCTGGCGCGGATTGCCGTTCCGGAAACCGTTGACAGCATGATGACCATCATTGGGCCGGTGATGTCGGGCGCGGTGGAAAGGGCGGAGTTTGAGAAGCCCATGATTCGAAAGGACGGTACGATTCGGTGGTCAAAGGTGACGATCTCCCGGAAGCAGGAAGCGGGAGAACGTTCGCCCTACCTGGTCTTGTTTGTGGAAGACATTCAGGCCCGGAAAGATGCAGAGCGCAAGCTGGACGAGGCCCATGAGGAGCTGCGACTGAGTGAAGCGCGCTATCGGACGGTGTTCCAGACGAGTGCGGATGCGATTGCAATCAATCGGCTGATCGATGGCACCTACATTGATGCGAACCAGGCATTTCTGGATACCCTGGGCTTCGAGCGCGATGAAGTGATTGGGCATACGTCGCTGGAACTGGGGATCTGGGAACATTCCGATGCGCGGAGGGAGTTTGTCCACGGCCTGACTATAGAGAGATTGTGCCGGAACCAGGAAACGGCCTTCAGGAAAAAGGATGGAGCAATTCTCACCTGTCTCATGTCTGCGACGCTGATGGAGATTGATAGCGAATCATGCGTGGTGTCGATCACGCGGGATGTGACAGAGGCCAAGGCGGCCGAGGAGAGATTCCGAAGCCTGGCCTTGCACGATCCACTGACGGGGCTTCCAAATCGACGCTCGTTGCTTGAGAAGCTGCGGCAGTGGCCTCACTCGAGCAGCTCCCGTCGCCGGAAAATGGCGCTGATCTTTGTGGATCTGGACAACTTCAAATCGATTAACGACACGCTAGGCCATGATGTTGGGGATTTGCTGCTGCAGGAAGCGGCGCGGCGGCTGACGACGTGTGTCCGCAAGTACGACACTGTGGCTCGGGTGGGCGGAGATGAGTTTGCGGTGATGTTGGAGAGCCTGAGCGAGAGTTTTGAGGATGCGGCCGGCGAGGCGCGGATGGTAGGCGAAAAGATCCGGTCGCTTCTTCGTGATCCGTTCCGCATAATGGGGCACGAATGTCATTGTTCATCGAGCCTGGGCATTGACGTGTTTGCGAGCGACGCGGAGGCAACGGCGGACGCCTTGCAGCGGGCGGAGATTGCGATGTTCGACGCCAAGGCGGCGGGACGTAATTTGACGCGATTTTTTGCGCCCGCCCAGCAAGCCGCGGTGAATGCCCGCGCCGCCCTGGAAGAAGAGCTGCGACGAGCGGTCAAGGGTAATGAGTTTCTTGTGTACTATCAGCCGCAGATTGAGCGCGGCGAGGTGACGGGGACGGAGGCGCTGGTGCGCTGGAGCCATCCATCCCGCGGCCTGATCCTGCCCGGTGAATTTATTGCGGTCGCGGAAGATACGGGGCTGATTTTACAACTGGGAGAGTTGGTTCAGGAGACTGTGTGCCTGCAGCTGGCGACATGGTCCCAGCATCCGGAGACGGCGCACTTGACAGCAGCGGTGAACATTAGCGTGATGCAACTTCGCCAACCGGACTTTGTGGCGCGGGTGCTGGCGGTACTGAAGCGGACACAGGCCCCGCAGGAGCGTCTGAAGCTTGAATTGACGGAAAGCATGCTGTCTCAAAACACGGACGACACCATTGC
>JANXQR010000247.1 GCA_025353435.1 Acidobacteriota bacterium
TGGCGATCGATCCTCTCGGCAACCTTTACATCGCTGATTTATCAGGCGGCACGGTGCGCGTTGTGGCGATCAGCACAGGGATCATCTCCACCGTAGCCGGACCGGGAACGCTCGGCATACTGGGCGACGGCGGTCCAGCGACCTCGGCCTCCTTCGTGCCCAGGGCACTGGCTCTGGATGGAAACAACAACATTTACATTGCCGATCAGTATTATGGCCGCATTCGCGTGGTTAATGCGAAGACGGGGATTGTCTCCACCATCGCTGGTGGCGGCACGGCTCCAGATGTCGATGGCACACCTGCAATCCATGCCTTTATCACGCTACTCGGTGTGGCCGTCGACTCGAAGGGCCACGTGTACTTCTCCGATGACTCGGCCCGGGCGCGAGAGATCCTGCCCAACGGCACGCTCGCAACAGTGGCGGGCAATGGGTACTACGGCTACAGCGGCGACGGCGGGTCGGCGACTGTTGCAACGCTGTCGCATCCGCAACAAATCACATTCGACGCGAACGGCAATCTCTACATTCCCGACATCGGAGACGTTGTGGTTCGCAAAGTTGCTTTCCCGAGCCCTGCGACACCGCCGTATTTCAACCTTGCTGGTGGAACCTATCACACGCCGCAGACGCTCACTTTGACGGATGCAATGGCGGGCGCGACCATCTATTACACCTATACTCCGGGCGGATCGATTCCTACGACGGCGTCGCCGGTGTACAGCGGGCCGATCACGATCAATACGACGGGAATTGTTGAGGCCATTGCCACTGTGCCGGGTTATACCGAGAGCGTGATTGCGTCGAAGGGCTACGTGTACTCTGTGCTGCCGACAGCGGCGGCGCCGTACTTCAACTTAGCGGGGGGGACTTATCACTCACCGCAGATGTTGATGCTGACGGATACTACGCCGGGCGCGGCGATTCACTACACGACCAATGGGACGACGCCGACGGCTGCATCCACTTTGTACGCGGGGCCCATCACGATTGCCTCGACGGAGACGGTGCAGGCGGTAGCGGTTGCGACGGGCTATTCGGTCAGTCCGATTGCCTCCAAGGCTTATATCTATGCGGCGTTACCGGCTGCGACGGCGCCCTCATTCAGTTTGGCCGGCGGCACTTATAACACGCCGCAGATGCTGACTCTTACCGACGCGACGCCGAGCGCCACGATCTACTACACGACCAATGGAACGAAGCCGACGACGAGTTCGACGGTGTATGCAGGGCCGATCACGATTGCCTCGACGGAGACGGTGCAGGCAGCGGCGATTGCGACGGGCTACTCGTTGAGCGCTGTGAGCTCAAAGGCTTACACCTACACGCCGTTGCCTCTGGCGGCTGCGCCGTACTTCAGCCTGGCGGGTGGACATTACACCACTGCGCAAATGCTTACGCTGACGGATTCAACGCCGGGAGCAACAATCTACTACACGACCAATGGAACGATGCCGACGACGGCTTCGACCAAGTACGCGGGGCCGCTCACGATAAGTACTTCGGAGACCGTGATTGCGATTGCGGTGGCGACAGGGTACACGAACAGCAATCCGGCATCGAAGGCGTATGTGATCCCGTAGAAGACGAGGGACCAAGGAAAAAGGGAATAGAAATAACGGGAAATTCCTTGGTGAATGGAGTTCGTCTCCCGCCCTAACAAGTTAGGACAGGGCACCCCCTTACCGAGTTGCAGTTTGTTCGGCTCCGCGGCGCTGAATCTTTTATTGGCCGGGGGCGGGCATGACGCCGAGTTGCTGGAGCATGGCGACGTTGTCCATGAGGATGCGGCTATCAGACATTTTGCCGGCGGCGAGGCGGTCAATCACTACGCCTTTCACCATCACGGCGCGGTCAGTGGCGGGAATTCCCATGAAGTTGCCGCGGTGAGTGCCAGTCCAGGTGAAGCGGGTGACGACTTTGTCGCCGGACGCGATGGTTTCGTCGACGACCCAGTGGATGTCAGGGAATGCGGAGCGCAGCATGGCGATGACTTCCTTGAGACCTTCGCGACCCTGACTCTGGCCGGGGAGAGGGTCGAGCTCGACGAAGTTTTCTTCGACGATTTGATCGCAGACTTCAAGGCGGCCCTGGTTGATGACTTCTTCAAGAAAGCGACCGATGACGGCGATGTTTTGGGATTCTGACATGCGGGGCTCCGGGGAGGAATTGTGGTGCTGGGCCATCTTAGCGGAAGTGTCCGTTTGTTGAGAATTCTTGCTATCCCCGGTCTCAGAATCGAGACCGGGGGCACCCTCTATTTGTGCTGAGTTGCCCGCGGGAAAACACCAAGAACAGAAGCAGGTCCCTCGGTTCCGTTCAACCACCCCACGGACGAAGACCTGTCCGCGGGGACCCCGTGAAAAGCACTTCACTCGGGATGACACACTCGCGGGAAGAAGATGATTGCGAAGGGTTGATTAGTGGCCCAACGTGCTTGCTTTCATGGCGGCCTGGACGGCGGACTTCATGACGCCGCTGGTGGCGAACAGATGCACTAATCCGCCGCTTAATGTGGTTGAGGGGACGCGGATGGTGCCGGCCGGTGTTGTTGGGATGTCGGCAGGCTGAAGGCTCGTCATTTTGAGTTCGCCGGTGCCTTGGGCGTCGAGGATCAGCGCGGTCAATTTCCTCGCCGTGGGGAGGTCGAAGCTCTCGGCAACGAAGACTTGCTTACCGCGTGTGGTTATGACGACGGGGCCTTCGCCGGTGGTGAAGACTTGCTCCGTATTGGCGGAGGGGTTACCCGTGGTGGCGTCGACCGGGGCTGAGTGCGCGGCGGATTCGTCGGCGTGGAGGCCGGAATATTTGCGGCCGAGGGAGTTGGCGTAGAGCTTGGCGAAGGCCTTTGCCGAGCTTTCGTTTTTCCACGCGGAGAGATAGAAGAAGACGATGGATTTGGTGCTGGCCTGCTCGGCGGGTGTGGCGCCGCGTTGCTGGCCGGCCCAGTAGATGCCGCCGTCCCAGGCAGGGGTGAGGTCGCGCGCGGCCGTGTCGCCACCGAAGAGCTGGGTGAGGATGTGCAGATCAAGCTCGCCGATCTGACCGATGTCGTAGGGCTTGTAGAGTTTGTCGACGATGGGGTGGATGTCCGGCAGCAGAGGCACGACAGGGATCTTGGCCTTCTCGAATTCGCGCGGGTTGATGATCTCCCACGTGGAACTTGGCGGGCGGTCGAGAGCGCCGGCGAAGGCTGCTGTCTGGCCCTGATCCATCCATAGATCCTGCTCGAAGCTGAGGCCTTCGCGATACGGGAAGAGGAGCGATTCAGAGAGCAGGAGCGGGGCGCGGGACATGACGGGCGAGTTGTCAGAGCCAGCCATTTGCTGCTTGGCGAACTCAACGACTTCGGGATTCTTGATGAGGCTTTTGCCCATGGGCTTGAGGATGTTGTCCATCATGACGGCGGTGGCCTGGCCTTC
>JANXQR010000258.1 GCA_025353435.1 Acidobacteriota bacterium
AGCGTTTTTCACCAAGGATCCCAAGACAGGCGATTACTGGAATACGGCTCCTGACTGCTCGGGATGCACGGGCGCAAACGTGAACGATTGGCGTCCGCTCAACAACTATGGCCACGTTTTCATCCAGACACATGGTGGATACGCCAACTACAACTCGCTGCAGGTTTCTGCCCAGAAGCAGTCGGGTAACCTCTTCATGTTCACCAACTTCACCTTCGGCAAGGTGCTGGGCACCCGCGACGGTTCCACCTCGAATGGAAACGGCAACGGCCCTGTCATCAATCCGTTCAACCTTGATGCCAACTACGGCCCTCTCGAGTATGACCACACCAAGGTCTTCAACTTCTCGGCGAGCTACAAGTTGCCCAAGCCGATTCACGGCAACGCTATCCTGGGACAAATCATCAACGGTTGGCAGCTCTCCAACTACACCACCTATCAGGACGGAGCACCTTACCAGACCGTCTCGCCGAACATGAACATGGATTATCACCAGTACAAATGCGGGACCAACGATCCAAAATGCCCAGCGGGCACCTCGTCGGGTACCACAATCCCCACCGAGATCACGCAGCCCTTCCCATCAACCGGGAATGGTGGCAACACTACCACTGCGATCAACACAAACACCTGGTTCGGAAGCAATCAGTACGAGAACGGCCTCCAGCCGATACTCGTCTGCGATCCGCGCAAGGGCCTGAAGTCTGGTCAATACTTCAACCCCAACTGCTTCGTCGCGCCGCTTCCGCCAACCCAAACCTCGTTCGGACAAACAGGTCAGACAATCTGGCCTTACATCCGCACGCCGCACTACTTCGGCAGCGATATGGCTATATTCAAGGCCTTCCGTGTGACCGATGCGCAGCGTTTCGAACTCCGTGTTTCGGCCACCAACTGGCTTAACCACCCGAACGGACAGTTCGGACTGGCAGGCAATGCTGATAACCAACTTGTGTTCAACGGTCTCAGCACCAGCTCCGGCTTGACACACAACTCACAAACTGCCACAACGGGTACTCCTCAGAACAAAGTGGGATATCGTTGGATGCAGTTCACAGCAAAGTACTACTTCTGATTCGATTCAGAGAGTGCAAAACCGAGGGGGTGGCTCAATGCCACCCCCTCACTTTTTTCCCATAGCCCCGGAGCTCACGATCTACTAAGCTGTCGCGCCTCGGATCAAGCCGCCAAATCCGCGGATAGAACTTCCCTGCTACTTCTTTTCTGCCTTCTGCTTCATCTCCATCTCGTGAGCGATCCCTCGTTCGCGCTTCGCATCTTCCGGGTGTTTCATCTCGGAATACACTTGCGCAAGCACCCAGTGCGGATCTGACCACTTGGGCTCACTCTTAACCAGCTCCTCCAGGACCGCCAGCGCTTCGGCGTACTTACCACTCTCGTCGTTCAGCTTTGCCATTTCCAGCCGGGTTAGAGGATCGTTCGGGTGGAGTTGGAATGCAAGTTCGAGGAGAGGTTTTGCGCTTTCGGTATCGCCTCCCTTCAAGCGCATTGCGCCCAAATCTCGATTTGACACGAAATCCATCGGGTTCGCCCGCAAAGCTGCTTGAAATGCGAACGAAGCAGCAGGGTAGTCCAGCATCGCATAGCGCGCCTGCCCCGCCATGGTCTGAAGCCCCGGAAGATTCGGATTCAGTGCAACCGCAGCATCCAGATCGGCGCGAGCTTGCACCATATCGTCGCGGTAGTATCTGGCAGTGCCGGCTACCATCCACGCCTCGGCCGAATTCTTCGCCTTCGCCAGCTTCTCCATCTTCGGAAGTCCCTCGTCCTGCTTACCTGAAGAGATCAGCGCGTAGGCATACACGTACTCAAATCCCAGATCGCCTTCGTGACCAGGCTCCAGGGGCGCCAGCAATGCGGCTGCATCCGCTTCCCTGCCCAGTTTGTTGTAGGTGTACGCCAGCAGGATCGCCGTTTGCACATCCGATGGATGTGCACCGTGCAGCGCCTCCAGTTGTACTCGAGCGTTCCTGAGATCGCCCTTCTGGTAATACGCCTTCGCCAGGTTCCTTCGTACCAGCTCATTCTGCGGATTGGCATCGAGCGCGCGTGTGTCCTCTTCAATCGCCTCGTCCAGATGCCCCGCCGCAACCAGCGCCTCACCCAGCCCCACTTGCGCATCCATCAAATTTGACCGCATCGCCAGCGCCTTGCGGTAGTCCTCAATCGCCGTCTTGATGTCGCCGCTCTTTTCTGCGGCCATCGCGCTCCGTACAAGGGTTTCAGCGTCGTGTGCTGCGTCGGTCGGCGAAGCTTGACTGCCCCCATTTGCCACCTGCGCAAACAGCAACGAACTCATCGATAGCGCGGCCATCAGCTGCATTGGCATCAGCATAGAACACCAGCGTTCATTGCGACTTTTCGGGCTTCGGCCCCTGCTGCAGTTGCTTCGCCTCAATCTGCTGCACAATGTCGCGCTCCCGCTGCCCATCTTCCGGACGATGCAACTTGTAATAGATTGACGCCAGCTCGATGTGCAAATCCAACCAATTGGGGTCCGCCTTTTCCAGCCCTTCCAGCGTCGTCGCGGCTTCGGCAAACTTGCCAGTCATCCCGTTCAGCTTGGCCATCTGAAACTTCGCCTGCGCCATGTTCGGCTGCAGTTTCAGAGCCATTTCCAGCAGCGGCCGTGCGTTCTCAATATCTCGCTGTTTCAGCCGCATTGTCCCCAGGTAAAGGTTCGCCGTAAAATCTCGCGGATCCTGTTTGAGCGCCGCTTCAAACGCAGGCAGCGCCCCTTCAGTGTCACCCAATGCATCGCGCGCCTGCCCCACCATCGTCTGCAATCCCGGAAAATCCGGGCCTATCTTTAGCGCTTCTTCCAAATCTGCCCGCGCCTCGCGAAACTCCCGCCTGTGAAGCCGCGCCTCTCCCGCAATCACCCACGCGTCAATCGAGTGCGTTGCCACTGCCGACTTCTCCATGCGCGGCAATCCCTCCGTCGCATTCCCCGACTCAATCAGAGCATTGGCCAACACATATTCGAAATCAGGATTAGCCTCGCGACCATGCTCCATCGGCCCCAGCATCGCAGCCGCTTCATCGGCTTTGCCAGCCTTCACATCGCAATAACCCAGCAGCATGGCCGCATTCAAGTCGCTCGGCCGTGCCGCATGCACCGCTGCAAACTCCGTCCGCGCGTGGCTCCAGTCGCTCTTCTTGTAATAAGCCAGCGCCAGGTTCATCCGCACCGCAATCTTGTCGGGCGCATTCGTAAGAGCCTTCATATCCTCCCGAATCGCTCCATCAAAATCACCCACCGCCGCCAGCGCCGCTCCCAGGTTGGCGCGCCCTTCCGCCAATCCCGGCACAAGTTCGAGCGCCTTGCTATAGGCCTCAATCGCGCCCCGCATATCACCCTGCCGCTGCGCCGCAATGCCCTTACGCAGCAACTCATCCGCCGCAGCTGAAGGCGCCATATCCGCCGACTGCGCCAAGCCAGCCCCGCAGTCTACCGCCGTCGCCAGGCACACCGCCGCCGCAGCCCCAAGCACTACACTCAGCCAGTCACGGAAAGGCATATCTACAAGCATAGATCACCCGCAATTCCCCTCCACGGCGCATCCCCATCTGGTGCGTGCGGCTCATCAAAATGCGGCACGAATTCCCTATCTTCCATCCACCTCAGAGCCCTACAATCAACCTCGTCACCCTTCGTTCCGATTGCATGAATCAAAGACTTTATAACTTCCCTACTCTCTGGACTCTCACTCTGCTTTGTGCCGCCGCACTGGCTCCCGCTCACACCCAGCAGCCGCCGGCAGCCAGCCAAAAGGCCACATTGAGACTGCAGTCCACATCCGGGCCACTGCCCGCTTCTCCCATCAAATTCGATTGGAAAACCCTTCCCTTTCGCCTCGATAGCAATGAGAGCCAGTCACGCAACGCTCCGGAAACCATGGCCGGCGGGATCGCTGTATTCGACTACAATGGCGACGGCCGCCCCGACATCTTCTTCACCAACGGCGCTGACCTCGCCACCATGAAAAAGTCGTCCGCGAAATACTCCAACCGACTCTTTCGCAACGACGGCAACGGCAAATTCACCGACGTAACCGTGGAAGCAGGCCTCACCGGCACCGGCTTCGACATCGGCGTCGCCGTCGGCGACTACGACAACGACGGCCACCCCGACCTCTTCGTTTCCGGCGTCCACGCCAACACCCTCTATCACAACAATGGTGACGGCACGTTCACCGACGTGACCAAAAAGGCCGGCCTCGACAAGTGGAACGATCCCGACTTCGGCCCACTCTGGTCGGTCGCCGCCGCCTGGGTCGACGTCAACAACGACGGTCTCCTCGACCTTTTCGTCGTCAACTACCTCCAGTGGAAGTTCGACACCAAGCCCCTCTGCGTCATCGACACCGTTCCCGAATACTGCCACCCTCGCTTTTACAAAGGCCTCCCTAATCAGCTCTTCCTCAACCAGGGCGGCGGCACATTCAAAGACGTCTCGAAGGAGTGGGGCCTCCGCGAGCACATCGGCAAGGGCATGGGCGCGGGCGTTGCCGACTACGATCTCGATGGCAAACCCGACATCTTCGTCACCAACGACTCCGAGTACGACTTCCTATTCCACAACCTCGGCAACAAGTTTGACGAGGTCTCCTTCCAAACCAACACCGCCCTACCCGACGAAGGCTCGTTCATCTCCGGCATGGGCCTAGACTTCCGTGACTTCAACGACGACGGCTACCCCGACATCGCCTACGTCGCCCTCAACAAGCAGACCTTCCCCATCCTCCAGAACACCGGCAATGGCGACTTCAAGGAGGTCACAGCCTCCAGCGGCATGGGCAAACAGAGCCTCAACATGGCGGGCTTCGGCGCCGGCTTCTATGACTTTGACAACGACGGCCGCAAGGACCTCTTCGTCTCCCGCGGCCACGTCTCCGCCACCCATCCCCCCGGAGCCACCGTCAAGCAGCCCAATACCGTCTTCCGCAATCTCGCCGACGGCAAATGGCAGCCCCTCACGGAAGAAGCCGGCTTCGTTCCCGACTCCGCTGCCCGCCACCGCGGCTGCGCATTCGGCGACTTCGACGGCGACGGCCGCGTGGACATCGTCGTTACATCGATGGACGCCCCCGCCGAGCTCTGGATGAACCGCAGCCCCAACTCCGGCCACTGGCTCGACATCGCACTCCGCGGCCTCAAAAGCAATCGCGACGGCATCGGCGCCCGCATCCGCGTCGTATCACCCAACGGCACCCGCTACAACCACCAAACCTCCAGCGTCGGCTACGCATCATCCAGCCTCGGCCCGGTCCACTTCGGTCTCGGACCTGACACAGCAGCCACCGAAATCGAAATTACCTGGTCCAGCGGCATCGTCCAGAAGCTCCAAAACGTTCGCGCCGACCAGATCCTCAAAGTCACCGAACCCGCACCCACCCCCTCCCAATCCAAACCCTGATCCAGCCCTCAGTCTCAATCCCCCATCAGTAAGGTAGGTGCCCCGTCGGAAAGGGGTGCCCCGTCCTAGCTCCCCGGGGCCCCCGGCGACGGGTCTTTGTCGCTGGGGTGGTCAAGGGCGGGAGACCAACTCTCCTACCCACCAAAATACGATAAACATCCCCAAACCTTTCACGTGTGCTGGATCACATCCCTCGCACCCCCAGACCCGCCATCCTTGAACTCGGAACCAACACCTTCGGACCCCCGAACAAGGGAGCTACGGGATGAACCGGGCACACATCGCAGCCGCCGCGCTCGCATTTGCCGCAGCCACAGGCGTACTTTCAGTCACGACCACCAGGGTTCTAGCCCAGCAAAACGACCCCGCCCAAGCCATCCCCGAATACCTCCGCGCCGCCTCCATGTTTGCCCCCTCAGCCTCAGCTCCCAACAACATCCTCATTGACGTCCCCATCAACAACACCATCTACCCCTCCGACATCATCCCGCCCCAATTCGCATGGCGCGACAACAACCCCGCCGCCACCACCTGGCGCATCGAAATCCACTTCGCCCACGCCCTCCCCATCCGCATCTGGTCCACCGGAGAAAAACTCCAGCTCGGCTCCCTCGACGAATCCCTCACCGGCTACGTCCCCCCCACCCTCACCCCCGAGCAGCAGCAGATGCACACCTGGCGCCCCGACGACCGCACCTGGGCCAACATCAAGCAGCACTCCGTCGACTCCCCCGCCACCATCATCATCAGCGGCTTCATCAATCAGCCCGACCACACCCCCGTCTCCTCCGCCCGAACCAAAATCACCACGTCAAAAGACCCCGTCGGCGCGCCCATCTTTTACCGCGACGTCCCCCTCATCCCGCCCCCTCCTGAAACCGAACAGCGCGGCGTCATCAAGCCCCTACCCGACTCCGTCCTACCCAAAATCAAGTGGCAGCTCCGTTACATCAACCAGCCGCAGAGCAAGGTCATGATGACCAACCTCCCCACCTGCGGCAACTGCCACTCCTTCTCACGCGACGGAAAAACCCTCGGCATCGACGTCGACGGCCCCGCCAACGACAAAGGCCTCTATGCTCTCGTCCCCTTGAAAAAAGTCAGCGTCATCTCCAACGATTACCTCCTTCGCTGGAGCTCCTTTTCCGAGGACCACGCCCAGAAGCGCTTCGGTTTCATGAGCCAGGTCTCCCCCGACGGCAAATTCGTGGTCAACTCCATTGACGTCCCCCACGCCCACGGCGTCCGCGTCCTCGACCGCCTCTACAACGGCTTCTATCGCTTTTACGGATTCGGCCAGGTCTTCTATCCCACCCGCGGCGTGCTCGCCTGGTACAGCAAGGAATCCGGCAAGCTCCAGCCCCTCCCCGGCGCCGACGATCCCGCCTACGTCCAGACCTCCGCCTTCTGGTCCCCCGACGGCAAATACCTCGTCTATTCCCGCGCCGTCGCAGGCGACCCCTACCCGCCCGGCTACGAGCGCTCCATGTACGCCAACGATCCCAAAGAAACTCAGGTCCAGTACGACCTCTACCGCATCCCCTTCAACGACGGTCGCGGCGGCGCCTCCGAACGCGTGACCGGAGCGTCAGAAAACGGCATGAGCAACAACTTCCCCAAGGTCTCGCCAGACGGCAAGTGGATCGTCTTCGTCCAATGCAAAAACGGCCTGCTCATGCGCCCTGACAGCAAGCTCTTCATCGTCCCCTTCGAAGGCGGCGAAGCACGCCCCCTCGAGTCCAACTTGCCCGTAATGAACTCCTGGCACTCGTGGTCGCCCAACGGCCGCTGGTTGGCCTTCTCGTCCAAAAGTCCCTCCGTATACACCCGCCTTTATCTAACCCACATCGACGAACTGGGCCACGCCAGTCCGCCCATCGTCGTCGAAAACGCCACCGCTTCCAACCGCGCCGTCAACATCCCCGAATTCGTCAACCTCGGCTCTGAAGGCCTCGACCATATCGAGACTCCCGCCATCGATTTCTACCGCGAGTTTGATGCCGCCCAGCAGCTCCAAGACGAGCACAAATACGAGGCCGCCGTCCACGCCTGGCAAATCGCTGCCGCCAAAGACCCCACCGATGCGCGCCCCCTCAACAACATGGGTGTCGCCCTCGCCGCCACCGGGAAAACCGCCGAGGCCATCCTCGCCTATCAGCGCTCCCTCGCCATGAATGCCGACAGCTCGCAGACCCACAACAATCTCGGCAGCTCCCTCGCCGAGGCCGGCCGCTTCGACGAAGCCCTCACCCACATTCGCCAGGCCATCGACCTCAACCCCGACAATGGCGCCGCCCACGTCAACCTCGGCCATATCCTTGAAGTCCAGGGCAACCATCGTGAAGAAGCCAAAGCCGAGCTCCTGAAGGGCATTGAGCTAGCCCCCAAATCCTCCGATGGACACAATATTTATGGAGTCATACTCGCCCGCGAAGGCAAGTTGGACGAAGCCATCGCCGAGCTCCAGCGCGCGGTCGATCTCACCCCGCGCTGTGCCGAGTGCCACTTCAATTTAGGCCGAGCCTTCGCCGCCGCCAACCGCTTTCCTGAGGCTTTGCCCCAATTCGAACTCGCCGCTAGTCTAACCAACAACCGCGAGCCCGCCATCCTGCAAATGCTAGCCGCCATGTACTCAGAAACCGGCAAGTATCAGCAGGCCGTCAACTCCGCCCAGCAAGCCATCGCCCTGGCCGAAGCCCGCAGCGACACCGAATTGGCGACCACGCTCCGCGCCAACCTGCAGCGCTACCAACAACAACTTCAGCTAGCCCCAGGCCCCAGCCAAAATTAAGTCTCCCGCAAATTGCCTGGAGATAGGCAGCACACGTCGGGCGCGACTTGACTCGCGCCGCTATCGCTTCGAAATTCAACGGCATAACCTGACGCGCAAAATGCTTCGGGACGCGCAAGGGGACGCGTCAGGGCATGACTTAAGTCGTGCCACAATGGCTTCGAAATCGAGAGGGTACACAAGCCGCGGAAGATGTATCAGGACAGGCACGACGCGTCAGGGCATGACTTCAGTCGTGCCACTAAGTCGCCAATATTGCGTG